>NZ_CEVCIF010000048.1:0-29272 GCF_982245605.1 Coprobacter fastidiosus
ACTCTATCGACTTTATATGCCATCTTACTTTTTAGGGACATTTACTGAATATCCCGAATTAGAGGGAGACAATAAAAAAGCCAGTCCTTTTTCGAACTGGCTTTTTACTATTTAACTAAGCGAAGAGAATAATTTAATTCAGAATCACTTTTTTCAAAATTCTCATTTAATAATATCAAAGTCGAGTCATTCTCATACAAGAAATTGAATATCTCATTTCCATTATCAGATTTCAATTGCCAGACTGTTGCGTTTATATCATTTGCGTCTCCCCTATGGGTATAACGTCTTCCCGTAGTTGTAAATATTGTATCTTTTTCCCCTGTTCCTAAATAAGCTTGTTGTAGGACAAATGTACCGTCTCCGCTATTTTGAGGAGCTGAAATCGTCAACGTGTAACGTATTCCGGCAGCATCGGCTGCAGGCAAAATACCCTCATAAATATACTTTACAGAATCTTCAGATACAGACGACTCCTGGACGACAGGACTTTTTTGTTTTGTATGTTTGCAGGCATCCAAAGAAAAGCCTAATATCAAAACAAAAATAATTATAACATACCTATTCATATCATACATTTTTTGTAAATAAACAAATAGCGGAAGATCTTGTTCATTATAACAAAAGAATCTTCCACTACAATACTAATCAATCTCTTTTATAAGGAATTCTATTATTATCGAGGAATATAACATTCCAACAACTTAACCGATTGTGTCGTCGATAAATCTATGAAGCTTGTGGATGCTGGAACTAAAACCGTCTCTCCCCGATGGAGCTCTGTCTTACATCCGTTATTATCAACCATAACAGCCTCTCCTTCCATACAAATATAAATAACAAAAGAATCCTTATCTGCAATTTCTCTCTTTACAGTCTTTTCACTATTTATCTCCAACAAATTCGTCGTAAAATAAGAACAATTGGCCAACAATACCGGTTCATTTTCTTGATGAGTATATTCTGTTTTCAGATCAGAATACATTTTATAATCAATCGCATCTTTTGCTAAGGCCGTATGCAATTCTCGCCCTTTTCCATTGGCATCTTTTCGATTATAATCATAAATCCGGTATGTAATATCAGAAGTTTGCTGTATCTCAGCAATAAATATCCCTTTCCCGATCGCATGAATTCTTCCTGCAGGCAAGAAAAATACGTCTCCACTCTTAACCGGATGGAATTGAAGGACATCCATAATCGTATTATTTTCTACCCGTTCGACATATTCATCCGGAGTAATTTGCTTAGAAAAACCTGAATACAACCCAGCTCCTTCTTGTGCAGAAATAACATACCACATTTCTGTTTTACCAAATGAATTATGGCGCTCTTTAGCCAACTTATCATTCGGATGAACCTGAATCGACAAATTATCCCTAGCATCGATAAACTTAATCAATAAAGGAAATTTATCTCCAAACCTGTCCAAAACATGCTGACCGAGTAATTCAGCTCCTTTTTCTTGCATAAGTTCTGTTAGATTTTTCCCTTTATACTCTCCATTTGCAATAACTGAGACATTGTCCTTTACTTGAGAAATTTCCCAACTCTCACCGATTCCATCAAGCTTTGTGCTTAAATTTTTAAACTTACAAATCTCACTTCCTCCCCATAAAATACTTTTGAGGATAACTTCAAATTTTAATGGATACATCATATTATTTTTCAGTTGACAATTAATATTTTTTCTTCCTTACCTCGATTATTATATAGTTCGACTCGATAAACGCCTGAAAATAGGCCATCTGTTTTTATTGAAATTTTAAACTTTCCTTCATAGATCTTTTTTCCAAAAATATTAAAAATAGCAATTCTATCAAAGTTTTTCAATGTATTCGACAAAACGACTTCATTATCTGCACCTTTATAATAAATCTCAGGAAACGACATTTGCACAGGAATACTCTCCTGATGATACATATCTACAGCTGTCACTGCATAAAAACGTTTTTTCAGAGAAGTTTCAAAAGAGCATCCACGTATTCCTGAAGCAATAATATTTGCCGGATCATTTGTATTTACCGGATAACGATCACTTCCATATAAAACATATTCCCGCACATTTGTTACAGAATCCCAATATAGAAAAGTCGATAGCGTTTTATATTCTACACACAAAGAATCAGGCGCACAAGGCAATGTTTTCCCCATGTAATTCATCGGAGGATATAATGCCGGATAGCGATATGCTTGTAAAATTGCTGTATATACAAACTTCTCGTTATTTATCAAATTTTCTAAACGATAGTAAGTTTGTCCCCCTGCACCATACCTGCGACCGTCATAAACTTGACGCATAAAATCTTGCAGTCGCCAATCTCCATCATTCACACAAAGCCTATATGCTCCTAATCCGGAAACTATCGGATGTCCCGCACAATGTTTTACCCAATCTATCAAAAAAGGATAAAAAGAACGCTCGGAAAAATACATCATCGGAACAATAAAGTCATGCTTATTCTGTTTCAGCCATTCTACCGGGTCTTGATGAACACTCTCTATTCCGCTCCACCCTAAAGAAGAAAATACCGGAAGCGTATTATATTTTCCGATGACAGCACTGCTTAATTTCACTGCCGGATCAATCTTCTTTATAGAATCATAAACCGTATATACGATTTTATTGATATTTTCTCTACGCCACTGATTCAAAGTCTTATCGGAAGAACCGTACTTCAGATATGTCTTCCTATCAGGAAAACCGGCTTTATCAGGATACCGAATATAATCGAGATGTATTCCATCCACACCATAATTCGAGACAATCTCTCCAGCAATAGATGCAAGGTATAAAGCAGTCTTCGGATTTCCGGGATCAAGATACCATTCTCTGTCCCAATATTTACACATATCCGGATATTTTGATACCACAGAACTTTTACCTTGATTTTTTATTTGACGGGAAGTCCCCAATGGCATGCAAACAAGCCAAGCATGACATTGAAGTCCTCTTCTATGACATTCTTCGACAACAAAACGGAGAGGATCATATCCGGGATTTTTCCCCGATATACCCGTAAGAACAGAACTCCATGGTTCATACCGAGAAGAATATAAAACATCGCCCCGCAATCGAGTCTGAAAAAAGACGACATTCATATTCATTTTTTGGACTTGATCCAGCAAATAACATAATTCTTCTTGTTGCCTTTTTATATCTTTTTCCGTTTTTATAATCTTTTTCGGCCAGTCCAAGCCCCAATTAGTAGTCAACCAAACCCCTCTTATCTCGTATTTAGGGGATGTCGCTTCTATACTTAAAAAAGAAAATAGGAAAAAGAAAAGCAATATATATTTCTTTAAACTAAAATACATCGTACAGTTATAAAATAGCAAACGAAGATACAGCATTTTACCTAAAACGAAAACTCCATATTTGAATTATTTCGGGAAAATATAAATTATGACACTTATTCCCGTTTTAGCTTTTCAAGGAATATTTTTTTTGTATTTCTGCAAGAAAGATAACTTATTTAGAACAAATATGTTGATTAGATTGCTTAAAAATTGGGGAATGATATAGCAACTGTTCATATTTCTGAATTCTTCATTGTTAACCTTTTAATACCACAAAGGTTATAGAATAATCCGATACATATACTGTATCATTGAAAAAATAAAATATCCTATTGGTTTAGCTTGTTCAATCGCATTACGATTGAAGTTTGGCTTCTGCCCATTTTAGCTGCAATATACTTCACACTCTTGCCCTCACTATGTAGTTTTAATAGAAATTGGTCTGCACTTCTTGTCCATCTCTTATTGGCATTGGGATGTTTTACATAACTTTCTTCTGAAAGTTTTTCAGGACGCAAAAATTCATCCACAAATACAGAGGGAAAACGTTTGTCATATAATACAAGAGTTTTCATCTTTGCCCTTGTTATTGCTACATAAAACAATCTACGCTCTTCTCCATATGGGAATTGGTCGCTTTTAGTGAGTACGTAATTAAGCACAGGGTCATCACTCACAAGAGAAGGGAAACCATATGTATCTTTGTTACATTGTAAGAGTATTACATAATCCGCTTCAAGACCTTTTGATTTATGTATGGTCAAAAACTCGATTTTTCGTCCTCCTATCACATAAAAGAACCTATTGCCCTCTTTAATGGATTGATACATAAAAGAGAGGTAATAATCGTCAAAGGAATAACGTCCCAATAAAAATATTGATTTATCTGATGGAATAGAAGCAACAAGTTGCCCTATCATATTGCAATAATCTCGCCTATCATAAGAATAGAACTCCAATTCTGTTTTCATTTCAGAATCGAATGAGTGTATATCCTTTTGTATTTGGGCCTTATTGCGCTGTATAAAGTAAGAGGACAACGAAACCAAAGGCTCTCCAAATCTATATGTAGTTTCAATTTTATTTATTTCTGTTGCTCCAAAATATTCAGGAAATTGATTAAAAAGAGCCATATCACTTCCCGAAAAACGATATATGGACTGCCAGTCATCGCCCACACAATACAACTTTGCAGGCGGATTTCCCTCTCGCAATACTTTTAAGAAATTGTAACGGTCAACCGATATATCTTGAAACTCGTCCACAATGATATAATCATACTCAACAGGGTGTGAAGCACGACATATTTCTGTAGCTTGAAGAATCGCATCGGTAAAATCAATTTGGTTACTATCGCTTAATGCACTTATATAACGTTCATATACAGGTTGAAATATATTTTTGATAATAAAAACACTTCGTTCATCATCTGCATTCTTTGCTTGCTTCAGAACTTCTTTAACAGATTTACAACTTGATTTTACCAATGTTACAAAAGTAGCTACAAGCCGTATAAACGCCTTTTCTTGCTTACTACCTTTGGGCAAAATCAAACCATACAATTCTTCATTTGTTTTCTCTTGAATTGGTACACCCACATCCTCTAATATTTTTTTGAGTTTATTCCTTATATCAGAATAATGGAAATCAGCACTTGATGTTACTAAAAGCTGAGTGCCAAATTTCTCATGAGCAGCCTTCTTCCAAGTTATACCATCATCATATTTTTGATTGGCTTCTTCGTATGTTATGTTCTTGTCTTTTGCAAACCAAGCAGGGACAAGACTATGTTCATCAACTCCAAAATGTTCCAAATAAATCCGTTTGGTTACTCCCTTCTGCTCGAAGTATATAGAAAAATCGGGACGATATTGAGAGTGCATTTCATCTGCTAATTGATGTTCGTATGGTTCTTCATATCTAAATTTTACTCCAAGTGATGATAAAACAAAGCATATCTTTTGCTCCTGTTCACTTCTCACATATATGGCTCTACCATCCATATCGGGAAACATCGCTTTTAGCTGTACATTTTTTTGTTCTGATAGTTGCTCTTGTCTTTCGTTTTTGCGCTTTTCCCAATCCGTCTCATTAGTTTGGTAATCAATAAAATATTCTACTACACTATTCTTAAAAGCCTTATTTCCTAATAAAGTGTGATAAATATCTATGAATAAGGCATCAGTATTGTCGCAAATAGAGGGTTTTATACCTGTTGCTCTTCCGATAATATCAATGGCTAATTTATGAAATGTATAACCTTTCAAACCATCAGTAGCCATTCTTTCCGTAAGTTCGGCTGCTGCTTTGTTCGTGTAACTAATTAATAAGATTCTATGAGGTGCAATACCTTTTACATCTGTTAGATACTTGACTTTTCCAATAATAGAAGAGGTCTTCCCGCTACCTGCACTACTAACGACCAAGCAATTATCTTCCTCTGAAACGATTGAACGTCTTTGTTGCTGGTCTAATGGATATTTTAGACAATGGTCGAAAAAATCTTTATGAGTGTCAAGCAAAAATGTAATAACGCCCTCATTATGCTGTTTTACAAGTTTATTGATGACTCCAAAATCATTGATGAATTTGGAAATGGTTTCAGATAGAGTGATATTGAAAGCTTCAAGTTTCTTAACGAGTGAATATGCTTCTTGAAAATGTGGTTTGTAATGATTGATAAAATCTTTTTCCTGCGTTGCAGTGATTATTTTACCACAAAAAGCGTTGTTCAGGTCGGTGGGAATATCAATAAATGTTTCTTTATTGAATGCTGATAATCTCTCTTTTGCTTGCTCATAATTAGATCTATCGCTATATGAAATTAATCCTTTTATCTGCTCTAATAACTCGTTGGACTTAACTTTAAGTCGTTTTCTGATCGTTGCTATAATTACAACAGAAATAACAACAGCACTCACAATTATGGCAAGTAAAAGATTCATATGCCAATTCACTTACTAATTCCGATGAAGTTCTTCGATTATATCTTTTCGAATTTTCTGTTTGCTATCACCTAAAACATGTAACACAATTATTCCCCAGAGTGGAGAAATAATCCCAAAGAGCACAACCCAACCAAACGCACTACGCCCCCTCTTCCTTGCCATTTTAATAGGAAGGAAAATGTAAAGCCACAGAATCAATATTAAAGCGATTACCATAGCTATTATATCAACTAATTCTTCAATCATTACAATATTGTTCAATTATAACAATGATTACAATCATCCATAGCGCCGAACGAACGATATAGGAGTTTATTTTATCATAATATTTCAGCAACAAGAATATTGTCTATATCCATCTTTCTGCAATAACACCTTTGAAAGTTAGATGCTCTGAATTACTGTGAACAAATAATATGATACCAATGAACATTGATACACAAAATAATATAAACTTTTTCATATTCAGTGTATTTAATGATGTATATAACTCAATCAATGCTTATTATTTACTCTTCTTATCCGTATTCATATAATACCATTTAATTATTAGATCACATAGATGCAGTGTAACAATAGCACCTCATGCTATATGCATGAGAGCCAATATACTATCCTTGCGTCTAATTGAAAATTTCTTACGTTTTCAAGTACAAGATAAGCATAACGCTTTTTCTTTTGTCCCATCATATGTATTGAAAAAAATAATCCATACCCAACTGTAAAATTAGTAAAAAGTTGCAACAATAAGCACTCTACGAGTGAATTATTACGACTTAGGAGTATGTTTTAGAGTTTCAACCCTCAATTTTTTGTTCATTTAGAACAACACCTTAAACAAACTTCACAAAATCCAATATTTTCATACTACGAAATTCGTTATCATAAAAATATTACAGAACTATAAAATGTGACGATACAAAGAAAAATCTTACTCCATTATTGGGCAATAATTAGACAACCGTTCTATTCCATTACCTTATGATTCTTTGCAGAATTACCATTTTTCACATTTCCAAGACTTTATTGTAATAAACTTATAATCAGATAAATAGATACTATTATTCCGATTTCAGTTGATTATTCCAACGTTTTTTGTATTTTTGTACGATCTAACTCAAAAATCATGGGGAGTACATTCGTTTCCATTATCGAAATCATTGGGACATTGGCTTTTGCAATAAGCGGCATACGTTTAGCTTCCGCAAAACAGTTTGATTGGTTCGGAGCCTATGTCGTAGGATTAGTGACAGCGATCGGAGGCGGAACTTTACGTGATTTATTATTAAACCTTCCCCCTTTCTGGATGCAGAACAGTATCTATCTGACAGTAACAGGTATTGCTCTTGTCGCCGTCATCGTTTTCGGAAAATTTTTAATCCGTCTGCAAAATACATTTTTCGTTTTCGACTCTATCGGGCTGGCACTGTTTGTCGTTGTTGGTATTCAAAAATCATTAGCTGTAGGATATCCGTTTTGGGTGGCAATAGTTATGGGTACTATAACCGGTGCTTTCGGTGGAATAATTCGTGATATACTCATCAACGAAGAACCTCTGATTTTTAGGAAAGACATTTATGCGTTAGCCTGCATTGTTGGCGGAATATTTTATTGGGGGTGCTATACCTTGCAACTGCCGGACGAAATAACCCAATCTATTGCCGCAGCAAGTGTTATACTCACACGTTTTGCTGCAGTTAAATATCACTGGGGACTTCCTGTTCTACATGGAAATGATGATGAATCTAATTAGCAGAATTTCATGGAACGATACAAATCCAACATTTTTAAAGATAAGACATTTATCCAGTTAATAAAATTTGCAATTGTCGGATGCATAAATACAGGATTATCTCTGGCGATTTTTTACATACTGTATAATTGGATAGATATAAACGAGTATATATCTAATCTTATCGCTTATATAGCGGGACTTATCAACAGTTTTTTTTGGAACAAATTATGGGTGTTCCGAAAAAACGGAGGGAATATTATCCGTGAAGCAATCTATTTTTTTCTTATTTTCGTACTCTGTTACGGAATCCAATTCGTATGCTTTCGAACATTAGTTGAATATTGCAAGATCAATGCAAACTGGGCTCAAATTCCGGCAATGATAGTTTATACAATATCCAATTATATATTGAATAGGTTTATTACATTTAAAACTAAACAATAAGAGTTTAAATAAAAATATATAACATGAAACTTGACTCTAAATCGACACTCGGAATACTATTAATAACAATCAGTATTTTAACTCTTATCCCTTTTATCGGTCTGACAGATTTTCATACAAAAGGAGAACCCCGAGAAGCCATTGTTGCTGTTTCAATGTTAGATAGTGGAAATTGGATATTACCCGAAAATAATGGCGGAGATATGGCTTACAAACCACCCATGTTCCATTGGGCAATTGCCGTAACGTCATTTTTGGCAGGAGAAGTGACAGAATTTACCTCCAGATTTCCGTCAGCTTTATCAGCAATTATTATTGCATTGTTTACATTCTTATTTTATGCCAAAAGGACGAATAACAACCTTGCATTTTTGACTTCTTTGCTATTCTTGTCTGCATTTGAGATTCATCGGGCAGCTATGGCTTCTCGTGTTGACATGGTACTGGCCTTGTTTATCATATTAGCACTATTCCAACTATATCAATGGACAGAGAAAAATCTAAAAGGAATTCCTCTAATTGCAACGTTGTTTATGGGTGCTGCAACCTTGACCAAAGGGCCTGTAGGAATTATTCTTCCGTGTGCCGTTACCGGAGCATATTTGTTGCTACGAAACGAAAATTTCTGGAAGCTTTTCTATAAACTTTTGATTACAGCCTTAATATCATGCATATTACCTGCTATTTGGTATTATTTAGCTTATCAACAAGGTGGCAGTGAATTTATAAATTTGGTTATGGAAGAAAATTTCGGAAGATTTTTAGGCAAGATGTCATACGAATCCCATGAGCAACCTATTATTTATTACATTTATACAACTATTGCTGGTTTTATTCCTTGGTCGATATTAGTACTATTCTCTCTTTTTGCTCTAAAATATTCTTCCCCCAATCTTTCTGTTAAGACATGGTGGAACAAATTAAAATCTGCCGTCAAAAACACAGACCCCATAAGGCTTTTTACATTTCTTGCCTTCGCGGTAATTTTCGTTTTCTATTGTATTCCTAAAAGTAAACGGTCTGTATATTTATTGCCGATTTATCCTTTCCTTGCATTCTTTCTTGCAGAATATATGCTTTACCTACTAAAAAAACATCAAAAAGTTTGGAGAGCATTCGGCATATTCTTATCTATCTTGACGGGTCTGGTACTTATCATATTTATAGTTCTTAAATCCGGATGGGTATTACCGTATCTGACAAACTCGGGTAACTTTCCAGAAGATATAATCTACTACATTGACGCATTCCATTCCTCATGGGATTTCGTCAGTGTCGGATGTGTAATAATTTTAATAATAGTTCTTTATCAAGTATATAAGAACAAACGAGAATTATCTTTAAATAATCGCTATCTATATTCGGTAGTAGCATTGTTCTTTTGGTTACAAATCCTTTTAGATGCCACGATTTTACCGACAATACTCAATGCCAAATCAATGCGTCCTTTTGCACAACAAGTAGAAGAGCTTATTCCTGAAGGGAAAATATACTCTTATGTCGGAGCTCCGATGATGCGTTTCTTCATTATCAATTTTTATAATGACAACAGAGTTGTCGAATTTGAAAAAGAACAACCGGAAGAAGGATATTTGTTGGTGGGAGAAAAAGACTATCCTCATATTGCCGGTAAATATTCCGACAAATATAAATTTACCGATATATTAAAAAGTCCCCGTAAAGGGAATGATGTAAAAGACATTATTCATATATACCAATTTGAGAAAATAAAATAATCTGTCTAATAGCCAGTTAGAATATATTATCAGGTCATCTTCGCATTTTCTTCCGGCCTATTTTCCCAAAAGAAACTCTCAGATCTGACCCAAGCGAAATTTAGGCAAGCTCTTAGAATGAACCATCATGAGATATTATTGTTAGTAATAAATAGCTTTTATTTATTACTAACATTGTTTTTATGCGCATCACCATTATTACACTTCTGTTTTTATTTATCCAATTTGTTCCCGGTATAGCAAAAATTATTCGAAAACCGTCTTTTGAAGCGAGGAATACAACAACTTTCAACATAGACAGCATAGAAATAAGAGATGATTTAACTCGTATTTATGCCACGTGCAATCACATTCCCGGCCAATGGATGATCATTCATTCCGACTTATATATTATCTCTCCGACAGATAAGCAAGAGTGGAAAGCTATCGAGATAGACGGAACTGACTTTAATCGCAAATTTCAAGTATCGGAACAAGGAAAAGCCAATATCAGCATAGATTTCCCTGCTCTGTCAAAAGAAATAAAAACAATAGATTTATGTGAAAGATCGGGAGACTCCCCAATACGAATCATCAATATAAACTTACAAGACGCTTCTGTATCTTCCGGTAAAGATACAATCCAAACGGCATTATTTCATAAAAATATTTCACAGCAAGATACAGTAAAACTCAATAATATCTTAAAAAAGAATATTGCGGTATTAAAAGGCCATATCAACGGCTATCATCCAAGACTTCGATTCGGAAACGGATCGATTTATTTAGATAACGTAATAACTAAAGAGCAGAGAACAATTCCCGTAAATATCGATAGTCTTGGAAACTTTACAACAACATTACAACTATATTACCCTGTACAACAAACTTTATTTTTCCCAAAAGGATATATCAATTTTTATATAGAACCGGGAGATACTCTCTTAGTCGAGACAGAAATGGATCGTCTTACTACACCTGTCAGAAATATAGAAGACCTAGAAAAACAAGATAATTATGTAAAATATTACGGAAACTTAGCTCAAACGAACTATGAGCTTAGGAATATCCGTGTATCATTTCATAATGATATACAAGAGTTAGCAACAGATATATTGACGTTATCTCCTATCCTTTTCAAAGAAAAATATACAAGAGAATATCATCAACAACGAGAGAAACTGGAAGAGTGGTTGAAAAAAAATAATATCTCAAGCAAAACTGCAGAAATAGCTTTACTAAATTCAGATTACGCCTATGCCCGTATACTGCTTGATTATGAGACTTATCATATTCGCAAGTTTCCGAACCAAGAAATTCCGCAAGAGTATTATCAATTTCTTAAAACTCTACCCCTAAATAACGAAAATTCTCTTCTCGCTGCCGACTACAAATTATTTATCAACAGATTAGAGCTATCGAATCCTCTTCTTGCCACTCGAAAGATTTCATCTTCAGACCTCATCGATTCTTTTGCGAATATCGGAGTGAAATTAACTCCGGATGAGAAAGAGCTAATCGTTTTTTCTATGAATTTAAAGAACCTAAGCGATACTGTAAACTTTAAAAATTTTGCATCCAGAATGTATGAATTCAACCATAAATACGCATCAGAACAAATATTAATAAGAGAAAAACTGAATACACAAAAAACATACGACATATATACAAGTCTTTTAGGTCTGAATCCGGGAATCACTCTCGATTTATTATCTACCAGAAAATTTATTCCTCGTTTGAATATAATGAAAAGGAAGTTAACATCGAAAGAATTCGACACATATACATTCTACATAGAACAACCTTTCTTAAAGCAATTCATGAACGAAATAAACATCAATTTCGTACCTGACACGGTATCCAACGATAAACGGTGTAATTTGGAGTAGTTCCGGCTTTCAATGAAACGGAGTCTGTTATGCAATATCCAGCCTGTTTTAAAAAAGAAGAGGTCAAAAACGAAAGATTGTCCGTAATAATGACAGGTATTTGAAAAGTTGAAATTCGTTGATGGAGCTGCAGTTGCCAGTCTCTATTCTTCAATGCTATTTTATTCGCTTCTGGGAAAATATGACTTATAGCGCCATTATTCTGTAAAGTAGAAATATATTCCGTTTGTCCGTTGTTCCAAACAGGGAGTTGATTATCCCATGCATATTTTGCTAATAACGGGGAGTAGATCTGTACTCCTTTAGTTTTGTCTATATCTAAAATCTTATAAAGACTTTCCCATTCAGATTTTTCCCGATCATTCATTTCTTTTGGAATATTAATAAAAAGACCGATATGGTATAACGAAAATAGAACAGTTCCCATAAGAGCAACATTCTTTAATTTATCTTTTTTCAATGTATCAATTTGGGATAGTGTGTAAATGGCTAAAACCGGTATAAACAATTGGTAAATATAAGTCATATATGCTCCCTTATGCATTCCCAATCGAAGTATAACGATAAAATATACACAAACGGATATGGCATAAATATCAGGCATTTCGGACAATTTTATTAATGGACTATTCCGATCTTTCCTTAAATTAAAAGATATTATAACCTTTCCGGATATATTCTTATACCGATTATACTCTATCAGCAAAAAAAGCAAAAGCAACGGAAAATAAAACAATCCGGTTATAGCCAATTGTTTTATCAAATGAGACAAACTATGTGATGCGACAGCTAAATGATGAACAATGGCTATCGAAAAAAAAGCAGGATATAAATAGTTTATAAAACTTGCCGCACAAATGAAACAAAAAATCGAAAACAGGGTATAATATAAAGCCTGTTTTTTAGATCGGAATAACAACCATATAAATACAGGCACACAGACAATTACAAAATACTGCTTTATAAAAAATGACAATATGGTTAGAAATGATACCTCGCAAATATCTGTGATAGTTTTTATTCTTTTAGCTTTGTATAAGGTCAATAACATAACAAAAACTCCCAGCGTATTAGGTAAGGCGACACAAAGTCCCATACTCCATCCGACAATCAAAGTTATCGAAAATGTAAGAAAGGCATACACAATCGAATTTGTCTGATTTTTTACCTCCTTTGCTGATATCCAACCGCATAGTATAGTGCCGAATAAAGCGATAAAACGTTGAAACAACAACAGATCTATATGAGTAAAACTAATAAGGGAATATAACCAAGATGTCAATAACGGCACGACAAATCCATAGACATAAAAAAAAGGAGGTATATTAACCGCATCATACGGATTCTTTCCCTCGAGGAACATACGGGTAATGTCAATATTAGCAAACTCCCGGTATTCGTTCGGATAAGGAGAAATCAACCAATAAAACGAATAAATGATAAATATCAGGCAATAAACTGCTGATGCCCCTAAACAAAAATAACCGACCGAATTAAATTTCTTGAAGTTTATTCTTTGCATAATCATTTTTCATCAAACGATTTACAAATATAATATAAGATTATCGACAAAAGCTCTTTTCTGCATTAAAATTAAAATCTTACATTTGTAAAGAAAATCGAATCAGTAAACGAATGAAAGTTTGTATTGCCGAGAAACCGAGTGTCGCAAAAGAAATTGCCGACATTGTAGGAGCAAAAACCAGACATGACGGATATTATGAAGGGAACGGATATCAGGTTACATGGACATTCGGTCATCTTTGTACATTGAAAGAGCCTCACGAATACGCTCCACAATGGAAATCGTGGTCTTTATGGAGTCTTCCGATGATACCTCAACGATTCGGTATAAAACTGATTCAGGATAAAGGCATTGAGAAACAATTCGGTATTATCGAAACTCTCATGTCCAAAGCTGAGGCCGTTATCAATTGCGGTGATGCAGGACAGGAAGGGGAACTTATACAACGTTGGGTAATGCAAAAAGCCGGCTGCAAATGTCCGGTATATAGGCTATGGATATCCTCTCTTACCGAAGAGTCTATACGGGAAGGCTTTGAAAATCTGAAAAAACAAGAAGACTTCAATACGTTATATGAAGCCGGACTATCAAGAGCTATCGGAGACTGGCTATTGGGAATGAATGCCACCCGTTTATATACATTAAAATATGGTCAGAATAAACAAGTTTTATCAATAGGACGTGTACAGACTCCGACTTTAGCTTTGATCGTCAACCGTCAGCTCGAAATTGATAATTTTGTGTCGCAACCCTATTGGGAACTCAAAACAATATATAGAGAAACCGTCTTTTCTGTTACGAAAGGCCGTTTTCAGACGGTAGAAGAAGGAGAGACTTTTTTGCAAGAAGTTTTGGGAATCCCGTTTGAAGTAACCGATGTTTCCAAAAAACAAGGGAAAGAAGCTCCTCCCCGACTTTTTGATTTGACATCTCTACAAGTAGAATGCAATAAGAAATTTGCATTTTCGGCAGAGGATACACTCAAATTGATACAATCTTTATATGAAAAGAAAGTAACGACCTATCCTCGTGTAGATACCACATTTTTAAGTGACGATATTTATCCTAAAGTTCCCGGAATACTGCAAGCCATAGCCTTTAATTCGATTTATGAACCGTTAATAACCCCTTTACAAAAAGGGAAACTGCCCAAACCTAAAAAAGTTTTTGACAATTCAAAAGTAACAGATCATCACGCTATTATACCGACAAATGTACGACCGAATAATCTTACGGATAATGAACGGAAGGTATATGATTTAGTTGCTCGTCGTTTTATCGCAGTATTTTATCCGGATTGTAAAATCGCAACGACAACTGTTTTGGGAAAAGTCAATAATGTCGAATTCAAGACAACAGGGAAACAAGTTATAGAACCCGGCTGGAAGACTGTTTTCGAAAAAGATAAAGATCCGGAAAAAGAAAATGAAGAAGAAAAAGTTCTGCCTGACTTTATAAAAGGAGAAAGCGGGCCGCACGAACCATCTTTAACAGAGAAATGGACACAGCCCCCCAAATTATATACCGAAGCTACCTTGCTAAGAGCAATGGAAACTGCCGGGAAATTAGTCGATGACGATGAATTACGCGATGCTCTGAAAGAAAACGGCATAGGACGGCCATCCACTCGTGCTGCAATAATAGAGACACTTTTTAAACGGAATTATATCCGGAAAGAGCGTAAAAATCTCATTCCGACATCTACCGGTATAGAATTGATACAAACAATACAGGACGAACTGCTAAAATCAGCCGAATTGACGGGTATATGGGAAAATAAACTAAGAAAAATAGAGCGTAGTGAATATAATGCCCGAAATTTTTTAGATGAACTTAAAATAATGGTTACTCAAATCGTTAACCATGTCAGAAATGACTCTGTCAATAGAAGCATTACTATTCAAGATACGGAAAAAATAGAAACGAATAAAGCAAAAAAAACAGATACGAAAAAGAAAAGCAAAAATGCGAATCCGGCAAAAAAAGAAATAAAGAATCAAAGACTTGAATCGGAAATAAATGAAATAATTTGTCCAATATGCAAACAAGGGAAAATATTGAAAGGTAAGTCTGCATATGGATGTTCTAACTGGAAAAACGGCTGTACATTCAGAATTAATTTTTCTGATTGCCCACCGGATATTTCGACTGAGGAACTCCAAAAGGTTGTAGAAAAATATAATACAGAACGAAATGAAGAATAATTCTACGGAACTATTTCCGATAATAGACGAACAAGGCCATACAATAGGGAAAGCGACTCGTAAAGAATGTCATAACGGAAGTAAACTCTTACATCCGGTAATTCATCTACAAATTTTTAATAAACGTGGAAATTTATACCTCCAGAAAAGAGCTATGAACAAAGATATTCAACCGGGAAAATGGGATACAGCAGTCGGAGGACACGTTGATTACGGTGAGAGTATTGAAGACGCTTTGTTTCGTGAGACTCGGGAAGAACTGGGCATTACGGACTTCTCTCCGACTTTTTCGTTTTCATATATCTTTGAATCTGAAATAGAAAAGGAAATGGTATATTCTTACCGCACTACATATGACGGACTGATAGTTCCCGATAAAGATGAAGTAGAAACCGGTCGTTTTTGGTGCATTGACGAAATTGAACAAAATATAGGGAAGCAAATATTTACACCCAATTTTGAAATCGAATTTCAACGATTACAAAGCTATTTAAAAGGTCTTTTATAACGGGATTAAATATTCAGTTCTGTTTTTATTGTATCGACAACATCCCAGAAAACAGATTGTATAGGCTCTATCAGTGATTTTTTATTATTCTCTTCCGGAACAAGGGCTTTTAATCCTCCCGGAACACAACTCACATCTATACGGGCGTCCATCATTATCGGTTCTCCATCTATATGCATGATTCCCGGTTTTTCCCGAATAATAGATATAGACTCCGTTTCGAATGTTTTAATATTACTATTCCGGTCTATAAGTTTAGTAAACAATTGAACTGCTAACGGCCCTATATCAAAAGGAGTAAAGGGTCGTATGATCGTAACATCCAACTTTCCATCCTGCATATTGGCACGTGGAGCGATATATGCGTTATTCCCATATTGAGAAGCATTACCACATGCTATCAAAAATGCTTTTTCCTTAACCGATCCGTCTTTACTTTCCAAGCGATAAGTCTCGGTTTTGTATTTCATATACTCAGTAACGGCTTTTCTCAAATAGGTAAGTCCTCCCCTGTGCTTATCTTCTGCAAACTTCATACTTACCCAAGCATCGAAACCGACACCACAAGTACAGAAAAATACTTTATCATTAGCTTTGCAGTAGTCCAAAGCTACAGTTCTATTTTCATTGACAATCTTTAATGCGCGGACGACATCGATAGGAATTCCCAAATGACGAGCCAAACCGTTACCCGATCCGATAGGAATAATTCCTAAAGCCGTATCGGAATGGATAAGAGCCTTTGCTATTTCGTTACACGTACCATCTCCTCCTACAGAAAGCACATAATCTGTTTTTTCAGCTACAGCCTCTTTCGTCAAAATAGTGGCATGCCCGGCATATTCAGTGAATTTAATCTGAATATCAAATACGCTGTCATCCAGTGTCGCTTTTATAGTTTCAGGAATATTCACTTTTGAGTGAGTTCCTGATATCGGATTAATAATAGCCAGCAGACGTTTTCGAGTACCCATAGATAAATAAAACAAATTATACTATTTACTATACAAATGTAACCATTTAAATCCAATCTATAAAAACTATAATTCCCAACAAGGGTTTTAAATACTAAAAAATCTGTTATTTTGGACCAAAACAAACAGAATATAGAACAAATTTTATGTTATCTTTGTCTGAATAATAAAAGATATTCAAGCTATGTACAAATTAAAAAATACAATTGTCAGAAGTATTGTTGCTATCATAACAGGAATCGTTCTGATTAAGTGGCCAAGACTTGCCCCGAACATGATTATCATAATTATCGGTATCCTTTTTATCATACCGGGAATCGTTACATTAATCAATTATTGGATACGCAAGTCTAAAGAAGGAATGAAATTACCTTCTTATATTTTGATAGAAAGTACCGGTAGTATATTATTAGGTTTATGTATGGCATTGATTCCTGAATTTTTCACGGCATTTTTTATGTACTGCCTCGGATTCCTTCTCATTTTAGGAGGCATAACTCAAATTATATCATTGGTTAATATACAACGTAACATCCCGATAAGTTTATACTATTATATTACCCCTATACTAATTCTCATTGCCGGAATTATAACCGTTTTGAATCCTTTCGAAACTCAAGATACGATCTTGATCATGTTCGGTATATGTGCAATTATTTATGGTATAACAGAACTGGTCAATTATTATAAACTTAAATAATTTAAAGGACATAATAAACTTGCGAAACGTAAGTACGAAAACCGATTTAAAAGATAATGTCTCTCTTCAAAAAGATGGACATTATTTTTTTATCCTTCCTCCACCCTTCCAATTATCGGCATAATAGGACTCTTTCAAGTGACTAATCACAACACCTTTAGATGTTGAAGAGTGAATAAAATATCCATTTTTCAAATAAATACCAACGTGATTTATCTTTTGTTTTTTTCCTGTAGAGAAAAAGACCAAATCACCTTCTTTCAAGTGCTTTTTAGAAATATGAGCACAATTTTTATAAATATTTTCGGATGATCGGTCTAACAAGATACCATAAACCGTACGATAAATAATACAAGTAAGGCCCGAACAATCAACCCCTAAACGCGTATTTCCACCATATTTATACGGTGTTCCTATCCACGAAGCCGCTTCTTTGTATAGTGGAATAAAATCATTCCTATTAAGTTCTACTCCCAATGATTTGAATATAGACAAATCGGGAGTTGTTGTCGTCCGGTTTATTGTATGGCAACTACTCAATAAAATCATAGACAACACAATAAAATATGAATATTTTTTTCTCATCATTCTCAAAGATATAAAAAATGACCTGTGAAAAACAAACAACACAGGTCACTTCTTATTTTTTTACAGAAAATACATCAGTCATTCATAGACAATAATAATTCTTCATTCGAAGATGTCTTTTCCATTCTGTCCTTAATGAATTCCATCGCTTCTATAGAATTCATATCCGACAAATATTTTCTTAATATCCACATCCTATTCAATGTATCTTTATCGAGAAGCAAATCATCTCTACGAGTACTCGAAGCTGTAATATCGACGGCAGGGAAAATCCGCTTATTAGAGAGCTTACGATCTAACTGTAACTCCATATTCCCTGTTCCTTTAAACTCTTCAAAAATCACATCATCCATTTTAGAGCCGGTATCGGTAAGAGCTGTCGCTATAATCGTGAGGCTTCCCCCGTTCTCTATGTTACGGGCTGCTCCGAAAAATCTTTTCGGCTTATGTAGCGCATTTGCATCCACACCACCGGAGAGAACTTTCCCGGACGCAGGAGAGACTGTATTATAAGCACGAGCGAGACGAGTAATAGAGTCTAAAAGAATAACGACATCATGGCCACACTCTACCATCCGTTTCGCTTTTTCTAAGACTATACTAGCGACTTTTACATGTCTCTCTGCCGGTTCATCAAATGTCGATGATATTACTTCTGCTTTTACACTACGAGCCATATCGGTCACTTCTTCAGGACGTTCATCGATCAACAGTATAATCATAAACACTTCCGGATGATTTTCGGCAATAGCATTGGCAATGTCTTTCAGAAGCATGGTCTTTCCTGTTTTCGGCTGAGCGACAATTAACCCGCGTTGACCCTTACCTATCGGAGAGAACATATCTACGACTCTTGCTGAAATATCATTTGCTCGACCGGTGGTCAGCTTAAATTTTTCTTCAGGGAACAAAGGTGTCAAATGATCAAACGGTACTCGATCACGAACATATTCCGGAGTACGTCCATTAATTTTTTCAACTTTAACCAATGGAAAATATTTTTCTCCTTCTTTCGGCGGGCGAATCGGTCCTTCTACCACATCCCCTGTTTTCAAGCCAAAAAGCTTAATTTGGGATTGAGAAACATATATATCATCGGGAGATGTCAGATAATTATAATCAGAAGAGCGCAAAAAGCCGTAGCCGTCAGGCATCATTTCAAGGACTCCGTTTCCTGTAAGTATACCTTCAAATTCATAGGGCTTTTCTGCAACCTTAGTTTCGTTATTAACACGTTCAGGCTGCTGCACAGTTTGCTGTATGTCTTTATTCTGATTATTTAAATTATTATTTGAGTAGCGTTGTTGTTGATTGCGCGGTACAAAACGTTGCCGTTCGCTTCGAGGGAAAAATGTTTCCAAATGAGTTTCGGATTGCACCGGTAGAGGCATCTCATACTGAATTTTTTCCTTTACCGGAACTGCTGCTGCCGGTTTGTCTGTAAGTTTTAAAATTTCAGAAGCAGGTTCTTTTTTCTCAGCTTTCAAAACATTTTCTTGCTGTTGCTCGGACGTCTCTTTCTTAAAAACTTTCCGTACCTTAGGTTTCTCAATGCTTTCCGTTTCAGCAGTTTTCTCTATAACTGCGACTTCATCATTTTCGGGGACAGGCAGTTCCACCTGCTCTTTCAAAGCCGGATGTGAAAATTTCGCTTTTTTCGTTTTGAGAGGTTCAGGTTCTTTTTGTATTGTTTCTTCTACCGCAACTGGTTCTGAAACATCCGACTTATTATTTTCGACAGTAGCCTCAACTGTTTTCTCAGCTTTTGGTTTACGTCCTTTCGTCGTCTTTTTTTCTACGATAGGTTCTTGTTCTGCAGAGACCGTTACTGCTACAATCGTTTCTGTCTCTGTTTTTTTGACAGGGGTTTTAGACTTTGCAGCCTTAGTTGTTGACTTTTTTTTCTTCGCAGCATTTGTTTCTGCTTGAGCCGCTACTTTTTTACCTGCTATATCGATTGCTTGCTGATCTAATATTTTATATACTAAATCATCTTTTTCAGAAGCATCAATTTTTTTTATACCCATTTCTTGGGCTATTACTTTCAAGTCTTCCAAAGACTTATCTTTCAGTTCCAGAATGTTATACATGAATCTATATTGGTGTGATAGAGTTAACTACATTAATCAAAATTATTCGCCTCAAAAAAGTAAGGCAAAAACTATAATAAAATAATATTAATTGGAATTTGTTCGGAAATAATTTGAGATAGAGAGAGTATTTCTCTCTTTTATTTCGCTACAAATGTACACTTGTTTTTGGAAATACAACAAAAAAGGTTAACAATAAGTTTTTGTATTAATTATTTTTCACATTTTATTTCCAAAACACGAGTAGTTTTTCCATCAACTCTGAATTTATCGGAAGTTCTTTCCCCTATTATCCAAATAATTTCATCTTTTGAAAGCAAAACATAAACTTCTTGTTTCTGATATAATGTAAATTTTTTATCTCTGAAATAATCACTCAGTTTACGGCTACCTTTCATTCCGAACGGAATAAATCGATCTCCTTCTTTCCAATGCCTGACCGTTAACGGAAATTTTATCTTATCCGCATCAAATACAGCAACGTTCGTATCTCGGGGGATTTTATATTCAGAAGTCCTATTTACTCGGAAAATTTTCAATCTTACCGGATAAGATATTTCCAAAACATTTTCAGAAATAACAGTAACATCATCTTTATAAACCGTTTTTTCTTTTACAATAAAGAGGTCTCGATCTTTTAACAAAATATGAGTTCCCGATAAAATATATTTTCCCGATATACCAGAAGCCATTTTCAAAACTTCCTTTAATTGAATAGGTAAAAATCCAAAAGGTTTCAAAATTTCAAATAATAACGTACGAGGAGCTGGAGAATCAAGTAACTTTGAAATATCAATATACAATTCATCATCTTTCTGTTCCGTTATTTTGTCTATAAATGAACTTATGGCAGAGCGATACAACTGTTCTGTTTCATATAAATTTGAAGCCGTACGTTCTATCGTTTCATAAACAGACGGATTTATACTTTCCAATAAAGGTAAAACTTGTAAACGAATCTTGTTCCGCACATAAATATCTTCTTTATTTGTCCGATCCGTAACATAAGGTAATTCACGCAACGACAAATATGACTCAATATCTTTACGGCTTAAACACAACAACGGTCTCACAATATACCCGTTAACAGGATGAATTCCCGTAAGTCCGGATATTCCCGTACCTCTAATTAAATTTAAAAGAACAGTTTCGACCGAATCATCCCTATGATGAGCAATAGCTATTGCTCCGGCACCGATTTTTCTACGCTGTTCCTCAAACCATTCATAACGCAACTCACGACAAGCCATTTCGATAGATATATGTTTTCGGGAAGCGTACATTTCTGTATCGAAACGTACACTACGAAAAGGAATTTTCAACATCAACGCCATATCTTTGGCAAACAACATATCTCTCTCTGCTTCTTCTCCCCGTAACTGGAAATTACAATGACAAGCAATACATCGATAACCTAATGTAACCAAAATATCTGATAAAGCAACAGAATCTGCTCCTCCGCTAAGGCCGATAAGAATAGGCATAGTTTTATCAAGATGTATTCTTGAATCGATAAATTGCTTCACATGAAGCGTTATTTCTGATAAATCCATATAACCGAATTTCGAAATGCAATGTACAAACGTAACTGTTTTTTTTGATTTATAAAATATTTACCTCCCAAACGACTTTTCAAGTCACTATTAATTATTAAATTTGCAGCTAAAACAGGAAAATAGCAAAATCATGATTGACAAAATAAACCGACTTAAAGCAGAAATAGACGCATTAAAAGCATCTAAGGCAGACGAAATAGAGGCTTTACGTATAAAATATTTAAGTAAAAAAGGAGAAATATCTCTTCTTTTTAATGATTTTAGGAATGTTGCCGCTGAAAACAAAAAAGAAGTCGGCAAACTTCTGAACGAACTGAAAGAGAAAGCTCTCAATCGTATTAATGAATTAAAAGAAAATCTTGATAGCAATTCTCAAGAAAACAACTTGATAGATCTCACGCGAACAGCTTACCCTGTTAACGTAGGTACCCGTCATCCGATTTCTCTTGTAAAAAACGAAATATGCGAAATTTTCGGACGTTTAGGTTTTTCTATAGCGGAAGGTCCTGAGATTGAAGATGACTGGCATGTATTTTCATCATTGAATTTTGCAGAAGATCATCCGGCAAGAGACATGCAAGATACGTTCTTTATTCAACGCAGTCCGGATGTTTTACTTCGTACCCACACATCATCCGTACAGACTCGGGTAATGGAACATTCTCAACCACCGATTCGTATTATCTGTCCGGGGCGTGTATATCGAAATGAAGCGATCTCCGCTAGAGCTCATTGTTTCTTTCATCAAGTAGAAGCCCTTTATGTAGATAAAAACGTTTCTTTTGCAGATTTGAAACAGGCATTGTTGTTTTTTGCAAAAGAAATGTTCGGTCCTGACACAAAGATTCGTCTACGTCCTTCATACTTTCCTTTTACCGAACCGTCTGCAGAAATGGACATATCTTGTAACTTATGTGGAGGAAAAGGTTGTTCATTCTGTAAACATACCGGATGGGTTGAGATATTAGGTTGCGGAATGGTAGATCCGAACGTATTGGAATCCTGTGGCATAGATAGCAAAATTTATACCGGATATGCACTTGGAATGGGAATAGAGCGCATTACAAATTTAAAATACCAAGTAAAAGACCTTCGAATGTTTTCAGAAAACGATCAGCGTTTTTTGGAAGAATTCGAATCTGCTCATTAAAATCGATAATGACTCCAAAACAAGGTACAAAGTCTTTTAACTTTGTACCTTTTATATTTTAATATAAAATGAGAAAACAAGAACGTTACGACAAAATTATCGAGTGGTTCTCAAAAAATGTTCCCGTTGCCGAAACGGAACTTCATTATAAAGATCCGTTTCAATTACTAATCGCCGTTATATTATCTGCCCAATGCACCGATAAACGGGTAAATATAATCACTCCGCCTTTATTCCGGGATTTTCCCACTCCTGAGGCATTAGCAGCGACAACCCCAGAAGTCGTATATGAATATATCAAGAGTGTATCATATCCCAATAATAAAGCAAAACACTTAGTCGGAATGGCAAAAAAATTACTTAGTGAATTTAATGGAATTATTCCTTCCGACGTAGATGAATTACAGAAATTACCGGGAGTAGGCCGAAAAACCGCAAATGTAATTGCATCGGTTGTATTCAATAAAGAAGCTATGGCCGTAGATACACATGTCTTTCGTGTTTCAAACCGAATAGGTCTTACAGATAATTCTAAAACACCGCTTGAAACCGAAAAGACATTGGTAAAACATATTCCGGGACATTTACTGCCAATCGCTCATCACTGGCTCATATTACATGGTAGATATATTTGTACTGCCAGAAAGCCGAAATGTCTTGAATGTGGAATAAGAGAATACTGTAAATATTACAGTAAAAAGCCGGAATAAATCCCGGCTTTTTATCACAGTTCTTTATATTGTGATCTCCCCGACTTCTGCTGAAACAAATTTTATCAAATCTGCGGGATCGATTTTAATCTGTATTCCTCTCACTCCGGCACTTACATATATATAAGGGAAATCAAGACATGTTTTATGAAAATATGTCGGAAAATGCTTTTTCATCCCTATTGGCGAACAACCGCCTCTGATATATCCGGTAACAGGCAGGAGTTCTTTCATAGCGATCATTTCGGCACTTTTATTTCCTGATATTTTCGCCACAGCTTTCAAATCCACCTCCATATTACCCGGAATGACACAAACAAATATGCCTGTTTTATCTCCTCGCAAAACCAATGTTTTAAAAACCTGTTCTATGTTCTCGCCCAACTGTTCGGCAACATGTGTAGCCGCCAAATCAGACTCATCTACTTGATAGGGAATCAACTCATAAACAATATTTGCCTTATCCAACAAACGGGCTGCATTAGTCTTATTTACCTTCATAATCTTTCTTGTTACTACCAAACAAAGGTAAAAAGATTATCGCTTATTCCAAATAATAATGAGTAAGCGGTTTTAACTGTTTATCCAATTCATATATTAACGGCGTTCCGGTAGGGATCTCTACTCCTACGATCTTCTCCGGGCTCAACTCTTCAAGATGCATAATCAAAGCCCTTAAACTATTACCATGTGCAGCTATCAATACAGTTTTTCCTTCTGCTATCTGCGGTGCAATCTCAACTTGCCAATAAGGGAGAACTCTTGCAACAGTATCTTCTAATGACTCTCCTTGCGGTAAAATTGCCGTATCTAACTGAGCATATCGAGGATCAAAACCGGGGAAACGAGGATCTTCTAAACTGATTTGCGGAGGACGTACATCAAAACTTCTTCGCCATATTTTCACCTGTTCATCCCCATATTCCAGAGCAGTCTCCTTTTTATTCAATCCCTGTAAAGCACCATAATGTCGCTCATTCAATCGCCATGATTTAACAACCGGAATCCACAATCGATCAACCTTCTCTGCAACAATAAATTGAGTTTTGATAGCTCGTTTTAGAAAAGATGTATAACACAAATCATACAAAATATTATATCTCTTCAATAAAGTACCTGCCATTTCTGCTTCTTTTTCTCCTTTAGGGGATAAATCAACATCCATCCATCCGGTAAATCGGTTCTCACTATTCCAGACACTTTCTCCGTGCCGTAATAATATAAGTTTATACATAATCTTCTATTTTTCTTATTAAACAAGAAAAACAGAAAAAACGTTCGGTTGATTTTATTTTTTGAATAAAAAAATATCCAGCATGTAATATCTCATACACACCGGACATTCTAATTGGCATAAGATGTATAATGATTGAAATTATCTAAAAGCCTGTCTAAATTTCTCCTGGTAATCAATTCTTTTTAATCCGAATAATTCGGATAAACTTCACTCCATCAATAATAGGCAAGACCTCCTTACCATACAATATTTACAGAAGCTCCCAAAGTAAGAGAATGCAACGTTTGACGAGATTCCTGATAAGACTGAGACCCCGACGCTTCATAATATTGAATATTTACCGGTGCAACTTTATAATCCAAGAAACCTTTGGCTAAAAGGTTCTTTTTAGCCCAGAACGACAAAGAAATGCCCGTTCCCGCATTAAAAAAATTAGCATGTTTCATTTTCAAAAAATCCGATCTTACCTCCTCTCTTGTTTCCGAATCATTCCATACTACATCGACTCCATTTCCCTGAAAATTTCCATACCCGGCCAGTAATTTACTTCCTAAATACCAGCGTTTGGAAATCGGTAACGAAAAATATGCGCCCAAAGATGTCGTAATCGTATTGAATGCTCCAGATTCTAAATGAGCATTAGAAGGCACAGACAATCCGCTCTGTATTTTCATAGGGATACTACTTGCCAATAATTCAGCTCCGACTCCCACATACGGTGTTATATAATAAGCACCTTCCACACCTACGGTACTTCCCGTTGAGGTATTGAAATTTATCTCCGGAGAAAGAGATATATGGTGCGGCATCATTGTAAAACCCATATATAATCCTAAAAAAGAGGATATATCGGAATATGTAACATCAAAATCATATTGAGGGTGTCTAAGTCCTTTCTTGCCAAATATTAAATCAGCGAAATAATAACCTAATTCAGTAGATAGAATTCCGATTCCCGCACCTACCATTACATCAGATACCCAATGTCTATTATTCAATAATCGGGAAACTGAGGTTGCTGTAGCCACCGTATATGCTCCTATGCTGTACCACGGGCTACGCACGCCATATTCTTTATGAAACATTGTCGCAGCCATAAATGCCGTTGCTGAATGCCTAGAAGGGAAAGAATTTAAAGCCGTTCCGTCAGGCCTCCGAGAATCTATAACAAGTTTCATAACATTCACAGTCGTAGCCATAAGAGCTGCAGAGAAAGCGTCTGAAGTCAACATTCTTCCCCATGAGCTGCGACTTTCAACTCCAGCAGCTTTCATTCCGACCAATGCAAATATAGGAACATACTGCAAATAATCATCATATCCATAATGAAATGACGGGACATATTCATTTCTTAAACTCCTAAAAGGCTCTTTTTTCATTTCTACCAAAGAGCCGGTAACAATTAAAGGAACAGAAATATAGGTCATCTGAAACCATTTGGCATCTGTTATACGATTTATCTTTTCTGGTGTTTTCCTTGAAATCAAATATCTGACGGGAACATTTTGTGCACTGTCTGTAATCAAAAAATTTGTAGTATAAGCACTTGTGAAACTACTCAAAAAAATCACAAACAAAAATACCTTCTTCATGCAATTTTCCATTTGTATTTTATTTATATCCAAACGGATGCAAAAATAATATTTTTTACTACAAAAACTGCCCTATACAGACGAACATATTTATAAATAGGAATGTTTTACAGCCATAAATACTATATATAAAGGTACAGGGACATCTTAAACATTTGATTGACTTTCCATTCTCTTTACTGAATAGCCCGGATATCCCTGTATCTATTTTTTCAGTTGTTCTTTAATTTTCATGATTTTTTCGTCCAAAGGTAAAAATGCATCTAACCAAAAAATAGAAAAACCCCTCCGTTCCATTCCCCGAAACCATGTCATTTGTCTTTTCGCAAATTGATGAATTGCTATTTCTAGTTTACTCACCATTTCGACATAAGAAAGTCTTCCTATCAAATATTCTGTCAGATATTTATATTCAAGGCCATAATAAATAAGATCATCCGGAGAAATTCCTTCTTTTAATAAAGCTCTCACTTCATCCACCATTCCCGAATTAAGTCTCATCTGTAAACGTTCAGAAATTTTTCTCCGGCGGGCTTCCCTTTCTATATCGACTCCTACAATAAAGCTGTTCAATGGCTTGTTTTTTCTCTCCTCCGGTTGCTGATTCCTATAAAATTCGGCTATTTCTATAGCTCTTACAGCCCGCTTACAACTATCTACATCCGTAGTATTATGCAAAGTTTTATAAGTTTTCAATATGGACGTCAACTCTGTCAATGTCTTGTCCTTCAATTTTTCACGAAGTTCTTTATTTTCAGGAACCTGAGGCATACTATAACCTTTCAAGACAGTCTCTATATAAAGGCCTGTTCCCCCACATAAAATAGGGAATTTTTCTCTCGTCCTCAAATCCTGAAAAACTACATTAAAGTCTCTTTGATATTCATAAAGGTTATATTTATATCCCGGTTCACAAATATCAATCAAATGATACTGTATTTCTTTATCTTCATACTTATACTCTTCCAAATCTTTTCCCGTACCGATGTCCATACGCTTATAAATCTGGCGGGAATCTGCACTTATAATTTCCGTATTTAAATCAGCAGCCAAAGCAACAGCCAAAGACGTCTTTCCAGAAGCCGTAGGTCCTAATATCGTTATTAAATCAAACATATACTTCATTTTTCCTTCTCAGTATATTCCCATGCGAGCAAAATCGTATTCTTCAAAAACTCATACTCTTGTTCAAAACAGGTACTAAACACACCTTTTCCCAATTCCGCATCAATCTGATCGGATGTCCAAAACTTTCCTCCACGAGGTTTATTAATGACATACGACTCATCGGAGACATTCAAAACATATAACATAATTACACGGTTCATGATATCAGTTTTAAACTTCGATGTCAATATTCTTCGCGGAGAATTTCGATTTTCTACAGAAATATATTTTTCCATAGCTATTTTCAACACTTTATCAGGCGTCTCTCCATAACGCAAATCTTCAGATACCGGAGTATCCAAATGAAGTCCCGATAAACTTCCCTTTATTTGACCCGGTTGCAAATATATTCTATTACCACACATAATGATGACACGCAAATGCGGATGGAGATAACGATTCCCACGACGGAAACTCTCGTGCTTTTCTACTCTTCCGATAACAGATAAAGATTCATTAATAATCGGTAACCACGTTTCTTTTGAAAGCATTTTATTCAACAAAATAATCCGGATACATTCGTAAACAAAATAAAGCATCATCAAAATAAGGTTCAAACGGTAATTCAAAAAAACGTATATATCCGGATACATATTACGAGAATAAGTATTGAACATAATCGTAACAGCCAAATAAAAACTCAATACATACAGCAATAATCGTGACATATACATAAATTCATGCATTATATTGGCCATCACCATACGATCTTTACGTGAATAATCACGAGAATGCCTATGAAATAAAATCCTGTGTAATCCTCGAACGATCAAAATATTAATAAAAAGCAATATGCCTAAAAAAACAGTATTGGAAATAAGGAATAAAGAATTGTAAAAAAGCAATTTCAAAGAAGCAAATTGGATCAACGTAAGAGTTGAAACTCCGAACATGAGCAAAAATCGACGATAAAATATCCGGTAAAATATTTCGACACATAAACAAATCAAACCTATAAACAATGCCAGTTTTACCGTATGAATCTCTGTCAAATAATTATTGGTTAACGATACCAGAAAAAGAGGTAAAAGACCTGCCGACTGCAAATAAAAATATCTATGCTTAAACAATTTTTCTTGTTTCATATTTCAACTATCAGAGAGCTCAAAAAAAATTTATATTCCCGGTAATACAGACGAAACTTTAAATATTCAAGTATTGTCCTTCGATTTACTCTGGTAATAAACCTTAATTCCGCAACACATATTGTTAGAAATAAATTTAAAATACTGAGTAATAA
>NZ_CEVCIF010000049.1:0-28682 GCF_982245605.1 Coprobacter fastidiosus
CGTTTTTCATATGATCCTCTTTCATGCGCATGAAGGTCGCATCCTCATCTGTCTTGCTGAAAGAATTACGATCCCCCAATTTCTCCAATTGCGATTCGTATTTGGCAAGACGGGGCAGATATTCTTCCTGTAGCTTTTTGACTTGCTTTTTCTCAGCTTTGTTCATCCCGGAGAGACGTTTGTTTAAAGCGCTCACTTTTTCACGCAAACCACAGGAATCCATATCCGGTAAAGCATCCGGTGCCCTTTCCTGTTTATCCTGCTCGATATGTTTGTCGACCTCACTAAGGATTGATTGTATTTTCGACTCCAGTTTTACCTTGTTCTTTTCCACGCTGCCACGCCAGACAAAAGTGTAGCGGTTCGATGCCGATTCCACTTTGCTACCATCGATATACTGTACATCCAAACTGACATAGCCGGATTCCTGTAACAGCAGAACAATGGCTGAAAACAACGATTTTATGTGTTCTTTTAAACGTTTGCCGCGGAAATCATTGATCGTGCGGAAATCGGGAGTACTATTACCGGACAACCACATGAAGTGAATATTCTCCTGCAAGGCCTTTTCTATTTTGCGGCAGGAATAGATATTGTTCAGGTAGGCATAAAACAGGACCTTGAGCATCATACGGGGATGGTAGCTGCTGCTACCTCCGCCTTTATATGACGAAAGCAGACTGCTAATATCCAAGGCGTCTACGACACTGTTTACTATACGAACAGGATGATTGGGAGCTATCTTTTCCGATAAGCTGACCGGAAAAAGTACATTTTGGTTGGATGTTAACTCCTTAAATACTATCTTAGCCATTGCTATAATGTTTGTTTTTTGGGCAACGGTAAGATAATACTTTTTACCGAAATAAACAATAGCAAAAGGGGCTATCCGACTTTTTGGACAGCCCCTTTCTATAATAGAAGAATTTTATTATTGTTTATCCTTGGATCGCTTTAATACCCGGAAGAATTTTTCCTTCGATTGCTTCAAGTAACGCACCGCCACCTGTAGATACATACGATACTCCGTTTGCTAAACCAAATTTATTAACACAAGCAACAGAATCTCCTCCACCAACAAGAGAGAATGCTCCGTTTTTGGTAGCTTCCACAATAGCTTCCCCTACAGAGCGTGAACCATGGGTAAAGTTTTCAAATTCAAATACACCCGTAGGACCGTTCCAAAGAATTGTTTTAGATTTTTTGATAACATCTGCGAATATTTTCTCAGATTCCGGGCCAATATCCAAACCTTCCCAACCATCAGGAATTTGATTTACAGGAACTATTTTAGTATTTGCATCATTACTGAATGCATCTGCAATTTTAGCATCTACAGCTAATACTAAATTTACACCTTTTTCTTTTGCTTTTTTCATTAGATCAAGAGCTAAATCCAATTTGTCATCTTCACAAATAGAATTACCGATTTTACCGCCTTGAGCTTTTGTAAAAGTATAAGTCATACCTCCTGTAATGATCAGATTATCCACTTTGTTAAGCAGATTTTCAATAATTTCAATTTTTGAGGAAACTTTAGATCCGCCCATAATTGCTGTAAAAGGACGATTAATATCTTTCATTACCTTTTCTACAGCTTTTACCTCTTTTTCCATCAGGTAACCGAACATTTTATTCTCCGGGGTAAAATAGTCAGCAATTAAAGCGGTAGAAGCATGTGCACGGTGAGCTGTACCAAATGCGTCATTTACATAAACATCAGCAAGACTTGCCAATTCCTTTGTGAATTCTTTTTGACTGGCTTTGACGGCCTTTTTTGCAGCAGCTTTTTCTTCATCGCTGACATCTTCAGCAAGTCCTCTGGGTTTGCCTTCCTCTTCAGCATAAAAACGAAGATTTTCAAGAACAAGCACTTCTCCCGGTTTCAATTCTGCAACAGCAGCTTTTACTTTTTCACCTATTGAGTCATCAACAAATTTTACGGGTTGTCCTAATAATTCAGACAAATGTGCAACTACATGCTTCAATGAAAATTTGTCTTCCGGACCTTTTTTCGGACGACCCAGATGTGATCCGATAATCACGCTACCGCCATCAGCAATAATTTTTTTCAAAGTAGGCAACGCTGCGCGCATACGAGTGTCGTCTGTAATATTCAGATTTTCATCCAAAGGTACGTTAAAATCAACACGTACAAATGCCTTTTTACCGGCAAAATTGAAATTGTCAAGTGTTTGCATATTACAATAATTTTAAAACATGTATTTGTTTTCTGTCTGTCTGCAAATTTACAAAATAAATCGGTATATTTTTTATAAAATGCGAGAGTTTACAGTAAATATTTATGCTTATATTATATGATTCCAAGAAAAATTCAAATTAGAGATCTTTCTTGCAAAAGGGCTTCCATTTGTTCTTGAATTTTCTTCGATTCAGCACGTGCTGCAATTCCAAAATTCTCACTCTTATCGGCATATATAATTCCTCGTGAGGAATTTACCAAAAGACCGCATTGCTTATTCATTCCATATTTAGCAACATCTTGCAAACTTCCGCCTTGAGCGCCTACTCCCGGAACTAATAAAAAGTGATCTGGTGCTATTTTGCGTACGTCCGTAAATAATTTCCCTTGGGTTGCCCCTACAACAAACATCATTTGATCATCGGTTGCCCAAGTTTGGGAAATACGCATTACTTTTTCAAAAAGTCGTTCTCCTGAAGCATCTGCCGTAAATTGAAAATCTTGAGATCCTTTATTAGACGTTAATCCCAAAACAATGACCCATTTACCTGGATATACGAGAAAAGGTTTTACGCTATCTTCTCCCATATAAGGAGCAACTGTTACCGAGTCGATATCGAGATGTTCAAAAAAACTGCGAGCGTACATTTCTGAAGTATTCCCTATATCTCCGCGTTTTGCATCGGCAATAATAAATTGATCCGGATAATTTTCTTTTATATATCGTACTGTTTTTTCAAAGGCACTCCAACCTTGAATGCCCAAACTCTCATAAAAAGCGAGATTGGGCTTATAAGCGACACAAAGATCTGCTGTCGAATCGACAATAATTTTATTAAATGCAAAAATAGGATCTTCTTCATTAAGCAAATGTGTCGGAATTTTTTTAATATCGGTATCTAAACCTACGCAAAGAAATGATTTTTTACGTTTTATGTTCTCAAAGAGTTGTTGTTTGTTCATAAGATAGGTACAAAAAATTTTCTATAATTCGCTTTCTTTTATTCTTTCGGCATTTTCGGCAATAATTAGGTGATCTATGCAGTCTTGTATATCGCCATCCATGAATGCTGAAAGATTATATATAGTATAGTTGATTCTATGGTCGGTAATGCGCCCTTGAGGATAATTGTATGTACGTATCTTAGCGGAGCGATCTCCTGTAGAGACCATTGTCTTTCTTTTGGCTGCAATATCGTCAAGGTATTTTTGATGCTCTTTATCATAAATAAAAGAACGTAAACGGGTAAGTGCACGTTCTTTATTTTTGGGTTGATCACGGGTTTCAGTACATTCGATAAGAATCTCTTCTGAAACTCCTGTATTGGGATTTTTCCATACGTACCTGAGACGGACACCAGATTCCACTTTATTAACGTTTTGTCCTCCAGCACCACCGGAGCGGAAAGTATCCCATTTGATTTCACCTTCATTAATCTCAACATCAAATTCTTCTGCCTCCGGAAGAACTGCCACAGATGCAGCCGAAGTATGTACTCTACCTTGTGTCTCAGTTGCTGGTACACGCTGCACCCGATGTACACCGGATTCGTATTTTAATGTGCCATAAACATTTTCTCCGCTTACTGTAAAAATAATTTCTTTATATCCACCCGAAGAGCCTTCACTATAACTGGATATACTTAATTGCCACCCTTTGGTCTCACAATATTTAGAATACATACGAAACAGATCCCCTGCAAAAATAGCGGCTTCATCACCCCCTGTGCCTCCTCGAATTTCTACTATGGCATTTTTACTATCTTGGGGATCGGTGGGAACGAGTAGTAGTTTTATCTCTTCTTCCAATACCGGAAGTTTTTCTTGAGACTCATCCAATTCTTCTTTTGCCATTTCCCTTATTTCCAGGTCGTTTTCCGATTCTAATATTGATCTTGCTTCAGAGATATTGTTTAGTAATTTCTCATATTGATTTTTAGCTTTAACAATTTTCTCGAGATCACTATATTCCTTGGTAAGTTTAACAAAACGCTTCATATCAGATATAACAGCCGGATCGGTAATAAGAGTCCCGACTTCTTCGAAACGGATTGAAAGGCCTTCTAATTTATCTAATAAAGTATTTTCACTCATTATTTTACTATTTTCAGACTACAAAGATATAAAATGTGTGTCAATAAATCTAATGGATATTTATAATAAAATAGCCGGACATTTTCTTGAATAATGATGCCTTCAAGTATGTTGTCCGACTATTTATAGAGTAGTAGTAATAAGGAAACAATCCTTTTGAATATTTTGTTGTAAAAATCGAATTAAAATCTGTTAAGCAGATAACATATAAGATAAGGAGGAATTTTTTCAATAAATTTCCTCCTTATCTGTATTTACCTATTATTATTTCTATAATTGTATGGGGTGTTCTACCTTTTCATTCAATAATGCAAAATCGAGAACTTCTTTAATGTTCCGTACGTAGTGGAATGTAAGCCCCTTAATATAATTTTCTTTGATCTCATCTATGTCTTTTTTATTTTCTTCCGATAAGATAATATCTTTTATATTAGCGCGTTTTGCAGCCAATATTTTTTCTTTTATGCCTCCGACGGGAAGTACACGTCCTCTTAATGTAATTTCTCCGGTCATGGCCAGGTTCGGACGTACTTTGCGTTGGGTAAATGAGGATGCAATAGAAGTTACCATCGTGATACCTGCAGAAGGGCCATCTTTAGGAATAGCGCCTTCTGGCACATGAATATGTACGTTCCATTTATCGAACACGTCATCACTGATATTTAACATTTCGGCATGGGCTTTTATGTATTGCATGGCTATTATTGCCGACTCTTTCATGACATCACCTAAATTTCCTGTTAATGTCAGTTTTTCGCCTTTGCTTTTACTCAGGCTTGATTCTACGAATAATATTTCTCCACCTACGGCAGTCCATGCCAAACCTGTAACGACACCGGCATATTCATTTCCTTCGTATTTATCTCGTGAATACTCTTTTATTCCTAAATATTCATGTAAGTCATTTACTGTAATCGTATGTGGGTATTCTTCTTCTAATGCCTTTTTCCGGGCGATTTTCCGCATAATTTTGGCAATTTTCTTATCCAATTCCCGAACACCCGATTCCCGAGTATAAGAGTCTACTATGACCTCCATCGTCTTTTTAGGAATGTCTACATCTCCTTTTACGAGCCCATGATTCTCGAGCTGTTTCGGGACAAGGTGTCTTCGACCGATCTCTACTTTTTCTTCCAAAATATATCCGGTTATATCGATAAGCTCCATTCGATCTAATAAAGGTTGGGAGATCGTATTCAAATTATTGGCAGTCGCTATAAATAAAATATTTGACAGATCATAGTCGATATCCAAATAATTATCATGAAAAGCGTTGTTCTGTTCCGGATCGAGAACCTCTAACAAAGCCGATGCCGGATCTCCTTTAAAATCATTTCCGATTTTATCTATTTCATCTAAAACGAACACAGGATTAGACGAACCGGCTTTCAATAAACCCTGTATAATACGACCGGGCATAGCTCCGATGTAGGTGCGTCGGTGACCTCTGATTTCCGCTTCATCGTGCAATCCCCCTAAAGAAATACGCACATATTTTCTTTTCAGAGCTTCCGCTATTGACTTTCCCAAAGATGTTTTTCCGACACCCGGAGGTCCGTAAAGGCATATAATCGGAGATTTTAAATCCCCTCGCAGTTTTAATACCGCCAGATGTTCTAAAATACGGTCTTTCACTTTTTCAAGCCCGTAATGGTCTTTATCTAATTGCTTCTGTGCATGTTTCAGATTAAAATTATCCTTTGTAAATTCATTCCAAGGTAAATCGGTCAATGTTTCCAAGTAATTATATTGCACCGAAAAGTCTGGAGATTGAGGATAAAGACGTTCTAATTTACGTAGTTCTTTTTCAAATATGGCAGCTACTGAAGCATCCCATTTCTTTTTAGAAGCTTTTTCCTTCAGTTCCTGTATATCTTGTTCCTGAACGCTTCCACCCAATTCATCTTGTATAGTTTTTATCTGTTGTTGTAAAAAGTGCTCTCTTTGTTGTTGGTTCAAGTCTTCTCTCGTACGAGATTGAATACTTGCTTTTATTTCAATAAGTTGGGCTTCCTTACTCAGTGCGGTATATAAACTGAATGCTCGTTGCTTGACCGAGTCGATATTAAGCAGATCCTGTTTCTGTTGGGTATTTAAAGGAATATTGGAACATAAAAAATTAATCAGATAGTGAGAATTTTCAATATTCCTTAATGCAAACATTAGCTCTCGTGAAGGTTCACCCAAAGTTTTCAGAATATTGAATGTCATGTCCTTTATTGCAGATATGAGCGCTTCGAATTCTTTGTCATTCGATTTGGGCATTTTTTCTTCCAATAGAGAGATATTGCCTCTTAAATAAGGAGTGAATGTTGTCAGATTATCTAAATGAAAACGTCGTTTGCCTTGTAAAATAACGGTAGTGCTTCCGTCTGGCATTTCCAGTATTTTTACGATTTCCGCAATAGTACCTATTTCATACAAATCTTTGTATTCAGGTTCATCTACGTACATATCTTTTTGACATGTTACACCGATATATTGTTTTTGAGCGTATGCTTCTTTAATAAGTTGAAGAGATTTGGCCCTTCCGACTGATACAGGGAGAGCTACTCCCGGATACATCACCATATTGCGCAATGGCAGTATGGGCAGATCGACTTCTGCCACCCCCGGACATTCTATATCCGGATTACCCTCTACTTCAGCGAAAATCGGCATAATTGTAGTGGCATTGTCATTAGCATCATCAAGCAGATTATTATCAGAAAAAATTTTTTTCATATGTTAATTGTCATTTTGTCAGTAATTAGGATTAAATACATTGTCAGCACTCCTGAAAAATCAATGTTATATTATAGTACAATGAGTGTGCCAAAAAATAAACAATACTTAGATCCCCATAAAATTGTTATTATTTTTTGTTTATTTGTATTCTAAAATTTTTATTTATGGGAACTCATTATTTTCAGTTTAAACAATTTACCATATATCATGACCGCTGCGCAATGAAGGTAGGTACAGATGGCGTGCTGCTTGGAGCTTGGTGTAATATCCCGAAAAATGGGAATATATTGGATATAGGAACCGGAACAGGAATAATCGCATTAATGGCGGCGCAAAGATCTTCGTTTTCTCAAGTATCTATCGATGCAATCGAGATCGATAGAGATGCGTACTTACAAGCTAAAGAAAATATATCATCTTCTCCATGGAGCAATAAAATACAAGTAATTAATTGTTCTTTACAAGAGTATGCGGAAATGTCAGAAACTCTCTATGATCATATTGTGTCTAATCCTCCTTATTTTGATAATACTCTGCCTCCCAAAAGTCTCTCTCGGCAAATGGCACGACATACAGCTTCACTAACTTATGAAGAATTTGTATCCAATGCGGTAAAGTTATTGAAGCCTGAAGGTCACATTTCCGTTATATACCCTGCAGATCAAGACAGACAGTTGACCGGTATAGCTGTCTCCAACAAATTGTGGGTGTCTCGAAAAGTTTGGGTAAAAGGACGTCCGAATGTCTCCCCTAAAAGAGTTTTAGTAGAGTGGGGGAAGTCCCCCGTAAGCTATATAGAAGAAGAGCTTGTTATAGAGACAGCACCTTTGACATATACACCGGAATATATAGCTTTAACTAAAGACTTTTATTTAAAAATGTAAGAGCCTGCCCAAAACAGACCCGATAAAATTTAAATATTCGGTAAAAAACGCGGTATTACACCGCGTTTTTTTATCGAATATTTTCTCGTAAGCGAGTCAAATATGCCTTCATTTTGTCAGTATCCTTACGTTTTATAATGTCGAGCAGTATATCCAGTTGTTCTTGAATTTGCGACACTTGTTCGGGCGTGTGCGGGTTAAATAGAATCTCCGTGAGGAGATAATCATCTTCGGAAAGAAGTCCGTGAGCAATATCCATGTGCTTTTTGAATGTTGTACCCGGAGCGTCCTGAGGTTTCATTACGGCAGCAAAAACAAGAGTAGATGCAAATGGAATCGATAACGAATAGGCGATTGTTTCATCATGCTCCTTAAATGAATATTCAAATATTCTTAACCTTAAATTACTGTATAGATCTTTAAAAAAAACTTTTCCTAAATGGTCGGACTCGGAAATGATAATCGTATTTTGAGTACTTAAGTCACTGAGATTTGCAAATGTAGGCCCGAACATCGGATGAGTCGAGACAAACGGATGTCCGGCCTTTTGGTAAAATTCCGGAAGTCCTGTTTTTACAGAGGCAATGTCAGATATAATGCAATTAGCAGGGATATGAGGTAATATCATTTCGAATGCAGCGATTGTATATTTTACGGTTGCTGCATTAATGACCAATTCCGGTTGATACTCTTTTACCTCCTCTAACGCTGTCATTCGGTAAGTATTGAACACAAATCTCAACCGTTTGGGATCAGTATCAAAAAGTGCTACTTCGTGTTGAAAACTTAGTACATCCGCAAAAAAAGAGCCCATTTTCCCAGCTCCGAGAATAAGTATTTTCATCGTTTTATTTATTCAAAATATTCATTTGTTGCCTTACTGACTCTTCGTGAATTGCCTGTAAAACCGATTTCATAAATTCTCCGTCCATATCTAGATCTATTGCCTGGTTGATCCGTTTACTTAAAATCTCATCATAACGGGTCGGTTGTAAGACTGTCATATCGTGTTCTTTTTTATATTGCCCGATTTCTCGAGATATACGCATCCGTTTGGCCAATAATTCCAGCAATTGATTATCCAATTCGTCGATCTGCCTTCTAAGTTCCGATAAATTTTCTGTAGTTTGGGTCGTTTCCCGGATAACTAACATATTTAAAATAAAATTGAGAACATCCGGTGTTATTTGCTGATTTTTATCACTCCATGCACAATCGGGATTACAATGAGATTCTATAATTAACCCGTCAAATCCCATATCCATAGCTTGCTGGCATAAAGGCGCCACGAGATCGCGTTTTCCCCCTATATGACTCGGATCGCAAATTATCGGTAAATTCGGAAGACGTCGACGAAGTTCGATTGGAATATGCCACTGTGGCAAATTTCGGTAAAGTCTCTTATCATAAGAGCTGAATCCTCGATGTATTGCTCCGATTCGATGGAGTCCGGCATTATAGATTCTTTCTATTGCCCCAATCCAAAGTTCGAGATCTGGATTGACCGGATTTTTAATTAAAATGGGAATATCCACCCCCTTAAGAGCGTCGGCAATTTCTTGCACAGCAAAAGGATTTGCCGTAGTACGTGCCCCGACCCAAAGGATATCAATACCATGTTTCAAGGCTTCAAATACATGATGCTGATTAGCAACTTCGGTTGCTGTGTACATTCCGGTAGTTTCTTTTACTTTCTTTAACCAAGCCAGTCCTTCTGTACCGACACCTTCAAAACCTCCCGGTTTTGTTCTAGGTTTCCATATTCCGGCTCGAAATATCTTGATTCCTTGAGTTGCCAGACCTTTTGCTGTTTCTAACACCTGTTCTTCCGTTTCAGCACTACAAGGTCCTGCCATTATAAGAGGACGTTTAGCTTCTATGCCGGGTAATAAAATTGATTCGAAGTTTAATGTTTCTGTCATGACTGTGTTTTTATTATTAATTTATTTATTAAGACGATTCTTGATTCTGTCGAGAGCTTCTAATAGGGCCGCTTCATTAGCACAAAGCGAGAGCCGTATGTATCGGTCTCCCAAACTTCCGAAAACTATTCCCGGTGTTATAAAAACTTGGGCTTCATATAATACTTTATCTGCAAGTTCTGCACTGCTGGTTATATGATCGGGAATTTTTGCCCAAAGGAACATTCCTGTTTGTTTCGAGTTGAAAGAACAGCCTAATTCTTCTGCAATTTTTTCTGCAATCTTTCTGCGTTTTCTATATACCGCATTCATACTCTCATACCATTCCGGACCAGAAGACAAAGCTATAACCGCAGCCTTTTGCATGGGTCGGAATGTTCCGGAATCGATATTGCTTTTTACACGGAGAATCCATTCGACAAATTGGGGATTCGATGCTAACATTCCGATACGCCATCCCGGCATATTATGAGCTTTACTCATCGAATTCATTTCTATGCAAATATCTTTAGCTCCGGAGACAGAAAGAATGCTTAAAGGCTTTTCATTAAGTATGAAACTATAAGGATTATCATTTATAATAATGATATTATGCTTTTTCCCGAATGCAACTAACCTTTCAAATAAATTTATGGATGCAGGAGTTCCTGTCGGCATATGAGGATAGTTGACCCACATCAGTTTTACATTTGACAAATCATTCTTTTCGATCGCTTCAAAATCAGGTAACCATCCGTTTTTTTCAGTCAATTCGTAATTGATAATATGTGCCTCGGCCAATTTACTGACAGAGGTATATGTCGGATATCCGGGATTAGGAACTAAAACACCGTCTCCGGGATTTAAAAAGGCCAATGATATATGTAAAATTCCTTCTTTAGAACCGATAAGAGGCTGTATCTCGGTCTTAGGGTTCAATTCTACACCGTACCATCGTTTATACCAATCAGAAAATGCTTCTCGTAAAGCTGGAATACCGATGTAAGGCTGATATCCGTGGGCATCTTCTTTCCGGCTATCCTCGCACAATGCATCTATTGTTCGGATATGAGGTGGACGGTCTGGGCTACCAATTCCAAGACTAATAACATCCAACCCTTTTGCATTCATGTCGGCCACTTCTTTTAACTTCTTTGAGAAGTAGTATTCTTTGATTTGGCTTACTCTGTTAGCCGGGCATATATCAGAGTGTTTCTGTAAATTCAGCATATTCTCCTTGTATTTTAAAATCTTTAGTTAGTGGTTTGATTGCTTCTAACGATTGTTTATACCGAGTATAATCAGAAAATGTTATATCGACATAAAATCTGTATTCCCACTCTCTCCCGATTATTGGAAGAGACTGTATCTTTGTAAGATTTATATCATAGAACGATAATATTGTCAAGACTTTTGATAAACTTCCGTTGGTATGAGGGAGAGTAAAAATAAGAGATGCTTTGTTTATACTTTGACGATTAATAAGATCATCTCTTTGCCAACTGTCTGCTAATATCAAAAAACGGGTAAAATTCCGCTTATTTGTCTCTATACCGGACTCTAATATGTTAAGCCCGTACATTTCTGCTGCCAGACGGCTACAAATTGCAGCATGGCCTTTGAGACCTTTTTCTTGTATTTCACGGGCACTGGCTGCAGTATCGTCTTTTTCTACAATTTTAATATTAGGTAATTGATTCAGAAATTCTTCGCATTGCATTAAAGCGATCGGGTGAGAGTTTATCTCGGATATATTTTCGAGAGTTTCACCAGGAAGGGCAGCGAGCACATGTGAAATTCTCAACTTATATTCTCCGATGATACTCAAATCGCTTTTGCGTAATAGTTCGTGATTCTGTAATAAAGATCCGGCAATTGTATTTTCTATTGCCATTATTCCGAGAAGAGAATCATCTTTGCTCATTTTCTCGAATAAATTAGGAAATGTCAAACAGGGTTCAACCTCTACTTCTTCATTGGTAAAATAAGATCGGGCAGCCATTTCGTGATAACAACCCGGTATTCCTTGTATAGCAACTTTTTTCATTTATAAGAGTTTTCTAATTAAAAAAATCCCACACTTTCATTGAAAGGTGGGATACTTTATTTATTGTATATCGGATATGTAAAATCCCACCTTATGTGCTCATAAAGTAATAAAAATAATAAAAGTAAAATCGTTGAAAGGTTTTCATAATCAATTATTCTAAAACTAGAGAATCCCGCTCATTCGAACGGGATTCTCAATATATTATTTATTTTTGTTTTATAATAAAAATCCCGTTTTACTTTCTTTTAAAGTAAAAATAGAAATAAAAATATGTAAAACTAAAAGTGTTCATCATGCAACTATGTTATTTTTATGGCTACAAAAGTAATGATTTGTTTTTTCAATCAAAATATTTTTGTCTTTTTTTTGCATTATGGATAAAAATATTTTTATTTGCTATCCGAAAATACTCATTGATTTAATATGTCAGGTTGATATGCGGTAAAACCGATGTTCTTTTTAGAACATTTTTTCTACCAAATAGACCTTTTTTTATACATTGTAGAATCCGTACCTTCGTAGTCAATTTTGATTAGAAGAATTTAGGGTAGGGACAATAAAAAAGAGGTTTTTCCCTGATTTTGGTATAATCTTATTTATGGGTTTGAATTTCTCCTCGGAAATCGTAATTTATAATTAATGAGTGATTTTGTTAATTTATTGATTTCTAAGGAGATTTAAGAGTGTGTATAAATGGAATTTAATTAACTGATAATAATATCTAAACTGGCGGATATTCAGGGGAAATCTCGGAAAATTCGCATAATTTTATAAACTTGGAAGAAATGAAACAGGAAATTAAGCCGGCAAACGGTCGTTTGGGTGTCTTGGTTGTGGGAGTAGGTGGTGCTGTCTCAACCACAATGATTACAGGAACATTAGCTGCCCGTAAAGGATTGACAAAAGCTATCGGCTCAATCACACAGATGGCTACAATGCGTATGCAAGACGGTAACGAAAAACTTATCAAGGATATTGTTCCTTTGGTTGACCTGAACGATATCGTATTCGGAGGTTGGGATATTTTTCCGGATAATACATACGATGCAGCCTTATATGCAGAGGTTCTGAAAGAAAAAGATTTGAATCTTGTAAAAGACGAATTACAGGCGATCAAACCGATGCCTGCCGCATTCGACCATAATTTTGCAAAACGGTTGAATGGTACTCATATTAAAAATGCTGCTACACGTTGGGATATGGTAAAGCAGTTACGGGAAGATATTCGTAATTTTAAAGCTGCAAATAACTGTGATCGTATTGTTGTATTATGGGCTGCAAGTACCGAAATTTATATTCCGATGAGTGAAGAACACAAGTCTCTTGCTTCTCTGGAAAAAGCGATGAAAGACAATAATACGGAAGTTATATCTCCAAGTATGTGCTATGCTTATGCTGCTATTGCAGAAGGTGCTCCATTTATTATGGGTGCTCCGAATCTGTGTGTAGATATTCCGGCTATGTGGGAATTCTCGAAAAAACAAAATATTCCTATTGCAGGTAAGGACTTCAAGAGTGGTCAGACATTGATGAAGACGGTTCTTGCTCCGATGTTCAAGACTCGAATGTTAGGTGTTAGTGGGTGGTTCTCTACAAATATTTTAGGAAATAGAGACGGAGAAGTCCTTGATCAGCCTGAAAATTTCAAAACAAAGGAAGTCAGCAAATTATCTGTTATTGATAATATTTTTGAGCCTGAAAAGTTCCCTGATTTGTATGGTGATGTATATCATAAAGTTCGTATCAATTATTATCCTCCACGTAAAGATAATAAAGAAGCTTGGGATAATATCGATATTTTCGGCTGGATGGGATATCCTATGGAAATCAAAGTCAACTTCCTTTGTCGGGACTCTATTCTTGCCGCACCTATAGCTCTTGATTTGGTTATTTTCAGTGATCTTGCGATGCGTGCAGGAATGTGTGGTATCCAAACATGGTTGTCATTCTTCTGTAAAAGCCCGATGCATGATTTCGAACATCAACCGGTGCATGACCTGTTCCAACAATGGCGAATGGTAAAAGAAACTCTTCGAAATATGGTAGGAGAGACTGCTCCAAGTTATTTGGATTAATTAGTGCAACTATCGCATAATTTTGTCGGATCGATTTATGAAGAGAGCTAAATTATTCCATATAATTATCGCATCCGGTTTCGGATCAGGATTTTCTCCATTTGCTCCTGGAACGGCAGGAGCTCTTGTTGCTGTTATTATTTGGACGGTATTATTCTATGTAATACCGTTCAATATCTTATTAGTCGTAACAAGTTTGCTTATAGTTCTTTTTACTGCAGCCGGAATTTGGTCGGCCGATAAGTTAGAATCAGAGTGGGGAAAAGATCCGTCAAAAGTGGTTGTTGATGAAATGGTGGGAGTTTGGATTGCTCTACTTGCTGTACCGGTAGGGAATGTCTGGTATATTTTGTTTGCTTTTTTATTGTTTCGCTTTTTTGATATCTTTAAGCCACTGGGTATTCGTAAAATGGAACAGTTGGAAGGGGGAATCGGTGTAATGGCAGATGATATTTTAGCCGGAATATACAGTTTTCTTTTGCTGATGGGAGTAAGATGGTTGATCGGATAAAAAAATATGCAAAAATAGTTTCGGAAAGAGACGGTTTCTTTATGTTTTTGAGAGCACAATTGTCCTCTCAATTAGCGACAATAATAGATTTCATTATTACTATAGGACTCGCAAAGTTGTTTAGCGTTTATTATGTCTATGCAACTTTTGCGGGTTCTTTTTTCGGAGGAATTGTTAATTGTATCGTTAATTATAAGTGGACATTCCGGCCAGAAAATTGTAAAAAGATAAATATAGTGATTAAATATATTTTGGTTTGGTGTGGAAGCCTTTTTCTCAATGTCGGGGGAACATTTCTTATAACAGAAGCTATTACTAAAGTGATATATATTCAGAATATTTTTGGTCATTATTTAGACAATCTGTTTATATTTTCTAAAATATTGGTTTCTTTAGCTGTCGCTTTTTTTTGGAATTATAATATGCAGCGTATTTTTGTTTATAGAAATCACGAACTGAAATTTTTTTTTAAACGTAGAAATTAAATTTAAAGTACATAAGAATGAAATTCAGAGATTGGGCTCAGCAGATAATCTATAGAATCATTGATCCAGTGGTACATAAGTTAGTAAAGGTTGGGATAACTCCTAATATTGTAACTACCACAGGGCTATTTTTTAATATTGTATCAGCCGTCATTTTAATTTATGGAGGAATATATGGAGAAAAAAATGATTTCTCTTATATAGGTTGGGCTGGCGGGGTTATTTTATTTGCCGGATTATTCGATATGTTGGACGGACAAGTTGCACGTATTGGAAAAATGAGTTCTTCTTTTGGCGCATTATATGATTCGGTACTTGACAGGTACAGTGAATTGATCGTGTTTTTAGGGATCTGTTCCTATATGATGGCACAAGGTTATGTTGTCGGGTTTATAATTGCATTTATTGCATTAGTCGGATCATTGATGGTCAGTTATGTTAGGGCTAGAGCAGAAGGTCTCGGCATAGAATGTAAAGTAGGGTTTATGCAGCGTCCAGAACGGGTTGTATTAACAGCTATTGGAGCATTAGGATGTGGGGTGTCTTCTTTTTTTATACATGAAGAATCTGTGTTAAATCCTATTTACATATTTGAGGCAGCACTGCTCATTATTGCTATTTTTTCTAACATTACGGCATTTACTCGCTTAGCTCATTGTCGTAAAGTAATGAATTTGTAGATTTATGAAAATATTAAACTCTCTACCTTCAAGAAACGAAATCTTAACCGTAGTTGTTATTGCAATTATATTTATTGCAATAACAACTGTTTTTGTTGGATTGCGTCCGGAACATTTATTAATAGTATCTATTTTCTTAATCTTGTTTTTTGCAGGAAAGTCAACAAGAAAGTTAGCTGTAGGATTATTGCCGTTTTTTATTTTTGGAATTTCATATGACTGGATGCGTGTATATCCTAACTATGAAGTCAACCCTATTGATGTGCGGAATTTATATGATCTTGAAAAGTTTTTATTTGGAATAGAAGAAAATGGAACTTTACTCATTCCTTGTGAATATTTTGCTTTGTATCATTCCGTAATAGCGGATATTCTTGCAGGCTTTTTTTATTTATGTTGGGTTCCTGTTCCTATCGCTTTCGGTCTTTGGCTATATCTGAAAAAAGACAGGCGTTTGTATCTTCGGTTTTCAATAGTTTTTTTATTGGTAAATCTAATAGGATTCGCGGGCTATTATATTCACCCTGCAGCACCTCCTTGGTATGCAATAAATTACGGTTTTGAAGCAATACTTAATACACCGGGTAATACTGCTGCACTTGGTCGCTTTGACGAATTGGTCGGATTGCCGATTTTCGATTCGCTGTATAGTCGTAATTCGAATGTTTTTGCAGCAATACCATCTTTACATGCAGCATATATGGTTGTAGCCTTTTATTATGCATTAGTAAAAAAATGTCATCCGGCTATTATCACGATCTTTGCAGTTCTTATGTGTGGTATTTGGTTTACTGCGGTTTATTCTTCTCATCATTATATTATTGACGTACTACTCGGTATTACATGTGCATTGTTAGGAATCCTCTTTTTTGAAAAAGGATTGATGAAAATTCCTGGATTCATAAAATTTTTCAACCGATATCAGCATTATATAGAGGCTTAATATCATTTAGATTGTGAAATTTCAGAAATAAAGTAAGAAATAAGTGGGCTTTGATCTTTGATTCTTTATTTTTATGTATCTTTGGATTCAAATATGGGAGGATAAAAAAATGGAAGCTACAAAAGAAAGGCTTTATAATGACATTTCATCGGTATTTACAAATGCTATAGAAACGGTAAGAACAAAAGATGATTGCACATTGACAGATATGTATGTATGTGTAAAATATGATGACTTGCTGGTTGTGATTTATGATGATTCCGAAAATATCCTTCTTCAGGAAACCATTGATGGTTGGGATGATTTGAAAGAGAATTCTGAAAATTTTGAAGAGGCCGTAATTGATTCTTTGAAATATGTTCTGAATACTGATAGTATTAAACAAAAATTTGAATCCCTTGATTTTGTCGGTCCGTTTTCTGTAATATTGGTTGATGATAATTTTGAGCAAATATGTGAATTAGTGACATACGACAAAGATATGATTTATCTAGAAGATGATTTTTTAGATAAGATAGATAAAGAATTGGATGAGTTTTTCGAAAAATTAATGTCGGATGTAGAATAGTAAAGCTTATAAATGCAATATTGATCATTCCCCAATATGGAGTTAGTTTCATGTTGGGGAATGTTTTATATAATAATGGAATTACCATAATTTTCTTTATTTTTTGAAATCGAGATGATTGGTTACCAAGCGATTCTGAGTTATTAAAAATGAAAAGTTAATAAGCTGATTTTAGTTTAATTATAGTCAGAACAAATAGTAAAGAATTGAATGTCTCTTATATTTTCTTTTATGTTAATCTTTGTAAATGTAATTATGAAATTAAAAATCTATTTTATTTTTGCATCAAATTAAAATTTGTAATTATTACAAATATAAAATGAGTCAAGAAAAAGGATATACAAGATTAGTTTCTCATGGGATAAAACCTTCTCTTCAAAGAATTGCTATTATGAATTATTTGATAGAGAATAGAATCCATCCGACTGTAGATATGATATTCAGCGATTTATATCCTGATATTCCGACATTATCCCGTACAACTGTATATAATACATTGAAAATACTTGTAGAGCAGGGTGCGGTACAAATGCTGACAATAGATGATAAAAACAGTAGATATGATGCAGACATAACTCCTCATGCTCATTTTAGATGTAGTAAATGCGGTTGTATAAAAGATTTACCGATAAAGGAAGACATTATCTTCAAAGAAGATTCGGAAAAAATAAAAATTACCGAAGTTCAACTATATTGTAAAGGTTATTGTGCTCAATGCCTAAAGGATATAGAAACAAAAAACACATAAATTATTTAAATTCAAATTCTTACATTATGAAAAAGAAATTTATTTGTACAGTATGCGGTTATGTTCATGAAGGAGAAGAAGCTCCGGAATTTTGTCCTCAATGTAAACAACCGAAGAGTAAATTCAAAGAACTTGTAGAAACAGAAGGTGCATTACAATTTGTTGATGAGCACGTATTAGGCATTGCAAAAGGTGTTGACCCGGAAATTTTAGAAGGATTAAATGCTCATTTTATGGGAGAGTGTACCGAAGTTGGTATGTATTTGGCAATGAGTCGTCAGGCTGACCGTGAAGGCTATCCTGAAGTAGCGGAAGCATTTAAACGTTATGCCTGGGAAGAAGCTGAACATGCGGCTAAGTTTGCAGAATTGCTTGGCGATGTAGTTTGGGATACTAAGACAAATTTAAAAAAACGGATGGAAGCTGAAGCTGGGGCTTGTGAAGATAAAAAACGAATTGCAACTCTGGCAAAACAACAAAACTTAGATGCAATTCATGATACAGTTCATGAAATGTGCAAAGATGAAGCACGTCATGGTAAAGGTTTTGAAGGTTTATACAATCGTTATTTTAAGAAATAAGAAAGATCTGAATAGTGTATTAGAGTCCGCTTGTTAACCGCAAGCGGACTCTTTTATTATTTGAACTATTATTCCCTTTTTTGAAAGTAATATTTTACGAGAAATCATGAATTATTAAAAATTATCCTTATTTTTGCGCATCTCACTTACAAAATGGAAATATCGAATGGCGTGCAGTAGAAGCATTATAAGCCTCCGCTGAACACGTCATATCGTGTTTTTCCAAAAAAAGTAGGTGAGATCACTTTTTGTCAGCGGAGGCTTTTTACATAAATATCGAATGATCTATTATGAAATTTGTAAATTTCGTTGACGAGTTAACCAGATTACAGCCATTCTTATACCGATTTGCTTATTCCCTAACCAAGAATCATGAAGCGGCAAAAGATTTATTGCAAGAGACTTTACTTAAAACATTAGAAAACAGGGAAAAGTTCATTGAAGATACCAATTTAAGAGCGTGGATGTGTGCTATTATGAAAAATACCTTCATTAATGATTATCGAAAACTTTTATTGGCACATGAGTCGGTTTGTCGTATAGATGATTTGAAGTCAGAACCTTGTATGATCGATGGAACAGATGCGAATTACGACTTAGAATGGATAAATAAGGTTATTGCAGGGATGAGTAAGAAAAATCGTATAATTTTTGGTTTATATTTATCAAGTTATCAATACGACGAAATTGCTGAAAAATTGGATATTCCTCTCGGTACGGTAAAAAGTCAGATTCATAATATAAAAATATCGTTGAAGAAACAATTAAAAGAACTGATATAAGATTCGGTAATAACAATAAAACTTTCCCTCACCTTTACTTGCACAAACAATGTTTTGTCGTAATTTTGCATAAATATTTTCTGGCATATAGCTGCCGAAAAGAGATAGGTTATAAATTAAAAATCTATAAATATGTACAGAACTCATACATGTGGAGAGTTACGATTATCCGATACAGACAAGAATGTTACGTTGGCTGGTTGGGTACAACGAACGCGAAAAATGGGAGGAATGACGTTTATTGACATTCGTGACCGTTACGGGATTACTCAATTAGTATTTAATCATGAAAATAATCCGGAACTTTGTGATCAGGCAAACAAATTAGGCCGTGAATTTGTGATTCAAGTTTCAGGGATCGTTAAAGAAAGATCAAATAAAAACAAAAATATACCAACAGGAGATATCGAACTTATCGTATCTAATTTAGTAATATTGCATGCGTCTGACGTTCCTCCTTTTACAATTGAAGACGACAGTGATGGAGGTGATGATCTGCGGATGCAATATCGTTATTTAGATTTAAGGCGGAATTGTGTTCGGAAAAACTTAGAGTTACGTCATAAAATGACATTTGAAGTTCGTAGATATCTTGATCAGCAAAATTTTCTTGAAATAGAAACACCGATGTTGATTAAATCTACTCCGGAGGGAGCTCGAGACTTTGTCGTGCCGTCGAGAATGAATCCCGGAGAGTTTTATGCGCTACCTCAATCACCACAAACGTTTAAACAGTTATTAATGGTCTCCGGTTTTGACCGTTATTTTCAAGTTGTAAAATGTTTTAGAGATGAAGACTTGCGGGCAGACCGTCAACCCGAATTTACCCAAATCGACTGTGAAATGTCTTTTGTTGAACAAGAAGATGTCTTAAATACTTTTGAGGGAATGATAAAGCATCTTTTTAAAGAAATAAAAAAGATTGACTTTACTGAGCCATTTCCCAGAATGACGTGGGCTGACGCGATGAAATATTATGGTAGTGACAAACCAGATTTGCGTTTTGGAATGCGTTTTGTCGAATTAAAAGATTTGACTATTGGGAAAGATTTCGGAGTATTCGACAATGCTGAATATGTTGCCGGAATCTGCGCTGAAGGATGTGCGACATATACAAGAAAACAATTGGATGAACTAACGGAATTTGTTAAACGACCTCAGATCGGGGCTAAAGGGTTGGTATATGTCCGTTATGATGAAAACGGGGCGTTTAAATCTTCTGTGGATAAATTTTATAGTACAGAAGATCTTCTGAAATGGGCAGAGAGATTTAATGCTAAACCTGGAGACTTGATTTTAATTCTTGCTGGTGATAGAATAAAGACACAGAAGGCTCTTTGTGAATTACGTCTTGAAATGGGCAACCGATTAGGCCTTCGCAACAAAGATAAATTTGCACCGTTATGGGTTATCGATTTCCCGTTATTGGAATGGGACGAGGAAACTCAACGTTATTATGCAATGCATCACCCGTTCACTTCGCCCAAACCTGAAGATATTGCTTTATTGGATACCGATCCCGGGAAAGTAAGAGCCAATGCCTATGACATGGTTTTTAATGGAGTCGAGTTGGGTGGAGGGTCAATCCGGATACATGATAGTGAATTACAAGATAAAATGTTTAAAGTCCTCGGATTTACCGAAGAGAAGGCTCAATATCAATTTGGATTTTTAATAAATGCATTTAAGTATGGTGCTCCACCTCACGGAGGATTGGCATTTGGTTTGGACCGGTTAGTCTCCTTATTTGCCGGCTTAGATTCTATTCGGGACTGTATAGCTTTCCCTAAGAATAATTCTGGGCGTGATACTATGAGTGGAGCTCCGTCTGTATTGGATGAATCTCAATTAGAGGAATTGCAATTAAAATTAGATATTCACGACAAATAATCGTATGTATGAAAGTCAGTGATATAGCAACGTGTATAGAAGAAATAGCTCCCTTGTCTTTGCAAGAGGATTACGATAATGCCGGTTGGCAGGTGGGAGATAAGTATTCTGAAGCTACGGGGGCATTATTATGCATAGATGTCACTGAAGAAGTCGTTGACGAAGCTATAAGTTTGGGGGTTAATTTAATTATATCACACCATCCTTTACTTTTTAAAGGCGTAAAGTCGCTTACAGGCAAGAACTATGTGGAAAGAACAGTTATAAAAGCAATACAACATAATATATCCATTTATGCTTCACATACCAATTTGGACAATGCTTGGTCTGGAGTCAATTTTAAAATGGCAGAAAAGCTTGGATTGACTAATCTTTCTATTTTGATGCCTCAAGGTGGAAAGTTGCTTAAGCTTGTTACTTATGTGCCGGTTTCTCATGCCGATATTGTACGAAATGCTTTATTTACCGCAGGATGTGGAAATATCGGTGATTATGACTTGTGCAGCTACAATAGCAATGGATTCGGAACTTTTCGTGCAGGATTAGATTCGCATCCTTATTGTGGGACTATCGGGAATTTACATCAAGAAGAAGAAACTCGGATCGAAACGGTTCTCCCTGAATATTTAAAAGAGGTAGCGACTCAGGCACTCTTAAAAACTCATCCCTATGAAGAACCGGTATTTGATTTTATAAAAATTGAAAACCAATGGGTTAAAGCTGGATCAGGAGTAGTAGGGGAACTTTTGTGTTCTATGGATGAAATGGACTTTTTACAACGTACTAAAACAGTGTTTCATGCTGGATGTATAAAATATTCCAATCTCCGAAATCGCAGAATTCGTAGGGTTGCATTGTGTGGAGGTGCTGGAGCTTTTTTGATTTCTCAAGCAATAGCATCAGATGCAGATGTATTTATTACTGGAGAAATTAAATATCATGATTATTTTGGATATGACGAACATATATTATTGGCAGAAGTAGGACATTACGAAACCGAACAATACACAAAAGATATATTTTGTGATATTATTACAAAAAAATTCCCTAACTTTGCAGTTCATTATACAAAGGTAGAAACAAATCCGATAAATTATTTGTAAGCATGGCTACTGATAAGACAAAAGTTGAAAAAGAATATACAGTGGAAGATCGATTGAAAGCACTGTACGAATTGCAAACAATGCTTTCTGAGATCGATAGAATCAAAACTCTAAGAGGAGAGCTTCCTTTGGAGGTACAAGATCTTGAAGATGAGATTGCAGGTCTCGAAACTCGTGTTCAGAACTTTCATACAGAAATAGGAGAGTTACAATCTGCTATTGCTGCGAAGAAAGTAGAAATACAGAATGCGCAAACCTTAATTGATAAATATACTGCACAACAGAACAATGTAAGAAACAATCGAGAATTTGATTTTTTAACTAAAGAAATTGAATTCCAAACTTTGGAAATCGAACTTTGTGAAAAACGTATCAAAGAGTTTTCAGCACAGGAAAAAGCAAAAAAAGAAGAAGTAGAAAACTGTCGAGTTACTCTTGAAGAAAGAAAAGCCGATTTACAAGAAAAGAAAGGTGAATTGGATGAAATTGTTGCAGAGACAAGACAAGACGAGGAAAAACTGCGTGAAAAAGCGAAAAAACTCGAACAACATATAGAGCCCCGTTTATTAGCCGCATTTAAGAGAATCAGAAAAAATGCGAGAAACGGATTGGCTGTTGTTTATATTCAACGTGACGCTTGCGGCGGTTGTTTCAATAAGATTCCGCCACAAAGACAACTTGATATTAAACTTCGAAAAAAAATCATCGTTTGTGAATATTGCGGGCGTATTATGATAGATCCGGAATTAGCAGGAGTTAATGAATAAAGTAGATTCAACAAAGTATAAGCCAGATAATTTCAAAAAATTGTCTGGCTTTTTTATTTTAGTTATATAATGGCTCGATAATTGCAAATAGTTAACCGATATTAACAGACATAACAACAGTTAAATGAATAGTCATAGAGATATAAGCAATCCTTCAAGGCATATTTGATATGGAATAGACTCACCTTTCCAGTATTCAGTATCGGAGTTTGTCGGTCTAAAGCCTCCGCTCAAAAAAATTGTTACTTTCTTTGCAAACATTCTTTTTATTTCGTCAATTCCCCTCATTCCGTTTTCTCATTTGTATGTGATAATATAGAGTCATAATCAGGAATATCTTCTAGAAATAAATAAGACTGGTCTTTATAGTTTACATGACAGCAATAATGCATCTTTCCATTCGATACTATTAAATATTCTACTTTTAATGCGATGTTATATCTGACGATTTGATCAAAAACTGCCTGCGTAATAGGAATATGTGGAGCTTTATATTCAATAATTACGAAGGGTGTTCCGTTTTGACGATATATTACAGTATCACATCTGCGTTTTCGGCCGTTTAAATCAAGCGATATTTCATTTCCGATTCTTCCTCCCGGATATCCTTTGTATGTGATGAGATAATTCACGAAATGTTGCCGAACCCACTCTTCTGGAGTAAGCGCAATATATCTTTTTCTCAAAATGTCGAAAATAAGATATCTGCCGTTATCCTCTTTTAATTTGTACTCAAAAGTTGGCAAATTTAGAGTTATCATAAGAAAGATTATTTGTTCCGAAAATTATTATTCCGTATTTTTACTTCAAAATTACAGAAAAATGAAGACAAAACAAGAGATTGTCCAAAATTGGCTACCACGTTATACGAAGCGCAATGTAAAAGAATTTACTAAGCATATTTTATTGACGAATTTCTCAAAGTATGTTGAAATATTTGCCAACCATTTTAATGTTCCTATTTTAGGAGAGGACGGAAATATGCCCAATGCATCGGCTGAAGGTGTTACGATCATCAATTTCGGAATGGGAAGTGCCAATGCAGCGACAGTTATGGATTTATTGAGTGCTGTAGCTCCAAAAGCTGTTTTATTCCTTGGAAAATGTGGAGGTCTGAAAAAAGTGAATAAATTAGGTGATTTTATTCTTCCGATAGCGGCAATACGAGGAGAAGGTGCATCAAATGATTATTTCCCTCCAGAAGTTCCGGCTTTACCAGCTTTCAGTCTGCAACGGGCTGTATCTACAACCGTGCGAAATCATGGGAAAGACTATTGGACGGGAACGGTATATACGACTAATAGAAGAGTTTGGGAATATGATGATTCGTTTAAAGAATATTTGAGAAGAACCCGCAGTATGGCCATTGACATGGAAACAGCAACTTTATTTACGGTAGGGTTTGCAAATCAAATTCCGACAGGAGCTCTTCTGTTAGTAACAGATCAACCAATGATTTCCACAGGTGTTAAAACTGAAGAAAGTGATAAAAAGGTAACTCAAAACTTTGTAGATGAACATGTAATGATCGGATTTGAATCACTAAAGATGCTTATTGATAAACGTACGACTGTAAAGCATCTCCGATTCGAGGAAGAATAAAAACTTTTTAGGCTATGGCAAAAAAGGAGCAAAATGTACATTTACAGATAATATCGGATATAAGAAAGAAGAATTTTAAGCCAGTCTACTTCTTAATGGGAGACGAACCTTATTATATCGATCTTATTACGGATACTATTATAGACAATGCTTTAGATGATGCTGACAGAGATTTCAACCAGACGATAGTTTATGGTGCTGATGTAGAGATTTCGACTGTAATCAATGCTGCAAAACGTTATCCGATGATGGCTTCCAGGCAATTGGTCATCGTAAAAGAAGCTCAAATGCTGAAAGGATTGGACGATTTACAATTTTACTTACAGAAGCCGTTGACGAGTACGGTTTTGGTTTTTAATTATAAAAACGGGAGTTTAAAAAATAAGAAACTACTTGCTGAATTAAATTCTGTAGGTATCGTCTATGAATCGAAAAAATTATATGATTATCAATTACCTCCTTTTATAAACGGTTATGTGACAGAAAAGGGATTTACCATTGAACAGAAAGCTATTGCCATGCTCGGAGACGCTATTGGTAATGACTTAAGTCGATTAACTGGAGAATTAGACAAACTTTCAATAATTCTACAAGGAAATACTCGAATAACAGCTGCATTAATAGAACATAATATTGGGATAAGTAAAGATTTCAATAACTTTGAGTTACTCAATGCTTTTATTACCAAGAACATATATAAAGTTAATCAAATCATTGCATATTTTGAGAAAAATCCGAAATCTAATCCTTTAATCGTAACAATAAGCGTTTTGTTTAATTTCTATGCCAATCTAATGCTTTTATATTTTATACAAGATAAATCGGAGTCTAATATCATGGCTGAGTTAAAATTACGAAATATTTTTCAGGCAAGGGATTATTTGACAGCAATGCAGAATTATAATGCTTATAAATGTATGGATATAATATCTTATATACGAGAATACGATGCCCGTTCTAAAGGGGTAGAGAATGCATCTGGAACAACCGAAGCGTCTTTACTAAAAGAACTTGCCTATAAAATCCTTCACTAAATAAGCTTTTAGATTTTCAATATATTATACGGGGCTGTCCAAAAAGTTGGAAAGTTCAAATTTAAACTTTCAATTTAGAACTGATAGGCTTCGATTATAAAAAAGAGTGCCACTTTTGCCTATGAAAATTAGGTGTAAAGTGGCACTCTTTTTATTTGTTTTGTTACAATCTATAACTTTTACCAATTCCGTTTTGCCTTTTTGGACAACCCCTTTTTATTTCGATTATTTATTACAATTATCTATTTACAAATGGATATTATATATAGATATATTCAGATATTGTTATATCCGAATATATATTTTGCAATTATATATCATAATATACAATATAATATATAAACAAATGAATTTCTGAAATACATTTATATATTAGTATACAGAAAGCTATATTACGATCTATTATAACATATAAATCACATATAATCAATTATTAATACAGTTATATTAAAGTATTACTTTATATATAGTTTATTAATCGTTTCGATGTTTCTAAAAAATTAATCGAATACAATATATTATGAATATTATTAATTAATAATCAGATATATAAAATACTTTATTTAAGTAATACTTTATATAATATCTTTCATTTATATTTTTGTACACAAATATTGATATATAATTGTATACAATCATATCTACAATTATAATTTGCAAAAATATTTATTTGTAATTACATTTGTAGAATACAAAAAAATTATATTTGTAAATTACTTAATGATAATTTTAGAGGAATGAATACTCGTATAAAGCAAATTATCGAACACGAAGGACTGACAGATGCTGAGTTTGCAGACCGTGCAGGAATAAAACGTGCTACATTGTCTCATTGCTTAAATGGTCGCAATGACGTAAGTAAAGATATTATATTGAAGATACATAATGCATATCCTCAGGTATCGGTAAATTGGTTGATGTTTGGGGAAGGAGAACCCTATATAAAAGAAAAACTTAAAACTCCGACATCTTTATTCGATGAGATTTGGGCAAAACCAGAAGATTCTCCTGAGGATGCTAAATATATAAAGGATTTTCAATCAAACGAATTAAGAAATACATCTGACAATGTTGATAGTAAACTAAATAAGGAAGAAAATCTGAATTCGAATATAGAAACTCAAAAGGTTCAAGATAATAGAAAGGTTATTAAAATCATGGTTTTTTATTCGGATAATACGTTTGAAACATTTTCCTCCGACTTTTTCAAATAGATAATAATTTTAGTATATCAAGTAACTGTTATATCTTTGCATAAACAATGAAAAACAGCTATCGGATGAAAAAATACATCTTGGATCTGAAAGTAACTGAAAATTTGAGATTACACACAAATTATGTTTTGCTGAAATTTACGACAGTTGACGGATCATCCCTTCCACCAATGGCTCCCGGACAGTTCGCAGAGGTTCGGGTTGATGGGTCTCCTACTACTTTTCTAAGACGTCCTATATCGATAAACTACATTGATATGGATAACAATGAACTTTGGCTGCTAATCCAATTAGTTGGGGATGGAACAAAAAAATTATCGACCGTTTCTCCTGGACAAACGGTTAATATGGTTTTACCATTAGGTAATACTTTTACTATTCCCGAAGATAAAGCTTCACAACTAATACTCATAGGAGGCGGAGTCGGAACAGCCCCTATGCTTTATTTAGGATATGAGTTAAAGCAACAGGGATATAATCCCATTTTTCTATTGGGTGCACGTTCTGCTACAGATATTTTACAATTAAAAGAATTCAAGACATTAGGTGATGTCTTTATAACGACAGAAGACGGAACTTTAGGAGAAAAGGGGTATGTAACACAACACTCCGTTTTAATAGAAAATAAGTTTGATAAAATATATACATGTGGACCGAAGCCGATGATGATGGCAATTGCAAAATATGCAAAAACACATAATATAGATTGTGAGGTATCTTTAGAGAACAATATGGCATGCGGTGTAGGAGCATGTTTATGTTGTGTAGAAAAAACGACAGAAGGTCATATCTGTGTGTGTAAAGAAGGTCCTATATTTAATATAAATAAACTCTTATGGCAGATTTAAATGTAAAAATAGGCTCACTGACGTTGAAAAATCCTGTCATGACTGCCTCTGGTACTTTCGGCTACGGTTTAGAATTTGCTGATTTCATAGACTTGTCTCGCTTAGGTGCTATAATAGTAAAAGGAACGACTTTACACCATAGAGAAGGAAATCCGTATCCCAGAATGGCCGAAACTCCTTCGGGCATGCTAAATGCTGTCGGTCTGCAGAATAAAGGTGTCGAGTATTTCATTCAGAAAATCTATCCTGAAATAAAAAATATCGATACAAATATGATCGTAAATGTTTCTGGTTCTACAATTGACGATTATGTAGCGACATCTGCCAAGATAGCGGCATTAGAAAAGATACCGGCTATAGAATTGAATATTTCTTGTCCGAATGTTAAAGAAGGTGGTATGGCGTTCGGAACTTCGTGTAAAAGCGCTGGAAACGTAGTGAAAGCAGTCCGGCAAGTCTATCCGGGAACTTTGATTGTTAAGTTGTCTCCCAATGTAACTGATATTGCGGAGATTGCTAGAGCTGTTGAAGCTGAAGGTGCGGATAGCGTGTCTCTCATCAATACATTGTTAGGAATGGCAATTGATGCAGAACGACGTAAGCCTATTTTATCGACTGTTACTGGAGGATTATCTGGGGCTTGTGTGAAGCCTATTGCTTTGCGAATGGTATGGCAAGTAGCAAAAGCTGTCAAAGTTCCGATAATCGGATTGGGTGGTATTATGAATGCGACAGATGCTGTTGAATTTTTATTGGCTGGCGCAACTGCCGTACAGATCGGAACTGCAAATTTCATTGATCCGCAAATTACAATTAAAGTTATCGACGGTATTAATGGCTATCTTAAACGGCACGGTTATAATTCTGTACAGGAAATTATAGGGCTTGTATAAAACTTTCTAACCTTATAAAAATCGGAGTATTTGTTTAAATACAAAGGGACATTCAGTAAATAGTATAAAATTAGCCAACTAATTCATACACAAAGAGTT
>NZ_CEVCIF010000050.1:0-26567 GCF_982245605.1 Coprobacter fastidiosus
AAGTCCTACTTCTGTGATAGAAACAGATATTTTTATATAGACTATACTTTTCTTTTTTTCTTTTTCCTAGAATTATCCCCTTCATAATATAAAGAACTAATAATAAATTTATTAGCCTCATCTATAATAGAATTGTCTAAAGATGCCAAATAAATTTGCGTGGTTTTCTCGGATGTATGTCCCATACCGGCACTTATAACAGAAAGCGGTATATTTTTATTTCTTGCGGCTGTAGCCCATGTATGGCGTGCAACGTATGAGGTAAGAGGAGAAGTCAGTCCTAATAAATCGGAAATTTTTTTGAGCTGTTTGTTATAATAACTCAGTGAATTTTGATATTGTCGATATGCTATTTTTTCGTCTGAAGATGTAATAATAGGAAATATATATTCACTTTTTGTTTTGTAATGGTCTATTATCTTTTTCATACATGATTCGATACGAATATTGATAATCTGTCCGGTCTTACGACGAATATATTGTATGAACCCATTTCTTATATTGCTTTTTCTGAGATAAGCAATATCGACAAAAGCCATTCCTCTCGTATAAAAACTAAAAATAAATATATCCCTGGCATAATCCAAAGCCTTATGTTCGGATAAATCCAAATTACTTAAACGAACAATGATTTCCTCATTTACAGCTCTCTTTTGAGTGCGGTCTACTCCGGTATATACTTTCCTGAATATATTTTCAGGATTAAAAAACATTTTTGCAGCAGCTTTATTATACACAGATCGCAATATACGCATATAAAAAGATACAGAATTACGGGTTATACCTCTCTTTCTCAACCATGAATCATATTCAAGAATAAAATCTTCTGTCATTAAATAAAACTCAATGTCTTGATTATGAAGAAACGAAGCAAAGCTATTTCTCGTGCACATATAATTCCGGGCCGTTCCCAAACATCCGTTCTTTATCAATGATCTTATTTGTTTATCCATAAAAGCAAGAAAAGATTTATCTTGTCTATGTATATGAAATGCTTGTAAGATATCCTTTGCCGAATAATTTGGAAACGATTTAATTATATTTTGTAAAGCAGATACATCGTTCTTTATTCGGAGGTCTATATCCGTTACGTACGAAAACCGATATTTTTCTCTAAAAACGACAGACTGGGACTTTTCATCCCATTCTTCAGGAAACAATTTATACTCTGTTGCAATCCGGACAGACCTCATGCCTTCATGCAATACATAAACCACTGTTCCGGGAACTCCGGAAACAGATGAATGACGTAATTTGATTTTTATAGATACCATAACTTCTAAATATTATATACCAAAAATATATAACATATAGCTGCGTAAATATCATAGAAAAAATCATTTTTTACCCAAAGCCTGTCTAAATCTTGTACAGATATTTTTGAATGTTATTTCGAGGAGATTTTCCAAATTCGACCCAAGGAAAATATCAGATAGACTCTAGAACAAGTCTTTAATTAGAAACGAATAATTATTTATTGACGCACGATATCATCATTTTTCATTTGGTTGCCTCTGTAAAATCAGCAAAGCTACCGTTATAATAAAAATACCCAATATCGAATACAAATCGGGATATTCACCCGGAACAAGCAACCAACTTAAAACAACACCGGCAACCGGTACGACAAATTTCCACATGTTCAATTCAGAAACTTTCACTTCTGGTCTCTTAAGCAACGAATACCAAATGGAAAATCCGACTGCCGGAATCAACGCCAACCATATCCATGCAATATAAAACTCTAATGAATAAGGTTTTACATACCAATCTTCTGTAAAAAACGATACAATATACAGAATTAATCCGCCAGAAAAATTAGCAAATGCAGTGAGCATAACCGGAGAAACTTTGTTTCTGTTCTTGGCAACTATAATATTAGTAGATGCTCCTACAACATTACTGATAATCAATAATATGACTCCGTAATAAAACGAAATGTCAGTATGAATAGAACCTCCTTTTGCAAAACTTATAAATACGATTCCGGCCATACCTAAAACAATAGCCAAAATCTTACGAAACGACATTCGATCATTTCCCATAGTGAAATGAGCCATAACTGCAACGAAGAACGGGCCGCCTCCGATGATAATTGCAGATATGGCAGCGGGGACTTTATTTAATCCCATAAAAAAGAAACCGTACTGTATAAACGTCTGTAAAAAACCGAATAACAGCATATAACGCCACTCTTTCAAATTAGAAATCCAATCGATCTTCTGATATATCAAAAAAGGTATTAACAAAAGTCCGGCCAGCATAAAGCGCATACCGGACAAATGTAACGGAGTTGTATATTCAAATCCTATTTTCGCTCCTGCAAAGGCCGATCCCCATAGTAAACATGCAAAAATCGCCAATATCTTAGTTTTCATGTAATTCTTTATCTTTTTAAACTGCAAAGATAATCTATATATCTTTTTTTATTAGACTGTTTTTACATCCTATTATACGACAATCTGATAAGAAAGCGTATTTTTGCGATAGATTTTAAGAGGGTTTATTTCACTTGAACAAAAAAATAATACATATAGATATGGATGCTTTTTATGCTTCCATAGAATTGCGTGATCATCCGGAATATGTCGGGAAGCCATTAGTAGTAGGCCGTCCCGAAAGCAGGGGTGTTGTCTCTGCGGCCAGTTATGAAGCTCGGAAATACGGAATCCGTTCAGCCATGTCGTCTGTCAAAGCCCGGAAACTTTGCCCGGATGTAATATTCATACCGGGACGGATGGAGGTATATAAAGAGGTATCTAAACAAATACACGCTATATTCAGAGAATATACCGATATTATAGAACCGTTATCTTTGGATGAAGCATTTCTTGATGTTACAGAAAACAAAAAAAACATCGAATTGGCGACAGATATAGCAAAGGAGATAAAAAGACAAATAAAAGAAAATCTGAAACTTACGGCCTCTGCTGGTGTTTCTTATAATAAGTTTCTTGCGAAAATCGCTTCCGACTATAGAAAACCCGATGGACTCTGTGTCATTCATCCCGATAAAGCAATCAAATTTATCGCATCTCTTCCTATCGAATTATTCTGGGGTGTAGGAAAAACGACCGGAAAGAAAATGCACTTATTAGGAATTCATTCGGGTGCTGATTTACAAAAATGTTCTTTAGAGTTTCTTATCAGTCATTTCGGAAAAAACGGAAATCTATTTTATGATTTCGCTCATGGTATAGATAACAGAGCGGTAGAAGCTGTAAAAATAAGGCAATCGATCGGCTGTGAAACAACTTTTGAAAAAGATTTGACTAGTCCCATGGCTGTTATCATAGAACTTTATCATGTAGCCTGTGAACTGACAGAACGCATCACTCTCAAAAAATTTCAAGGAAACACGCTTACTCTAAAAATAAAATTCAATGACTTTTCACAAAAAACCAAATGTATAAGTAATCATCATCCTTTAACAGACCTTGATGAAATACTGCCTTTAGCAAAAAAACTATTGAAAGAAATAGACATATCGCAACATCCGATTCGTTTACTCGGTTTGTCGGTTTCACATCCGACAGAAAAATTACATCCTCAACAGCTCAGTATCCAATTCTGAAAAACCTTGACCTTAATACTTTTTATTCCGGGCGAATATTCCCTGAAAAATCATTCACATATTATCCTGAACAATATTTTGAAAGGATATAAACCTTACAAGAGAAATTTGGCATACATTTTGAATATATTCATTTTTAAAATTTGACAACTTACGAAGTAAAATATTATCTTTATCGGTTACAGAAAATATGACAGATATGACAGTAAAAGAAATAATAAATACCCAGCAAGAGATTTATCGATTGCTTGCAAAAAAACAGATAAAAAAAGTATTCGAACTGTTGTCTGAATTGTCTTCGGTATTGCAAGATTGGACTGTCAACGAAAAACTGAATGAACTGGAAACGTCTTATAAATATATGCTCCAGTATATGTTCGAAGGTATCGAAGATCCTGAACGAGAACAGGTATATAGAAATTTGATTTCATCTTTATTCACTTTAACCGATAAAGTTACCGAATTACTACTCGAAAAAGAATCATCCGGTTTTTATTTTTCTAAGAAAAGATATTTTCAACTACATCCGGAGATGAGTATTCAGCAACAGTCAGACACATTAGATTCTGCCATTAACAACCTGTCTTTAAACAGTTTATTGAGTGATATAGAAAATAATGTCCGGACGCAAATTGAACTCAGAAAGCAAGTAGAAAAAGCAGAAGAAGAACTTGTAACCAGAATTTGGTGCAACTATCCGGCAACCGAATGGGATTACTCAGCTTTACGTGAAGGATTATCTCCAGAACATTTCCCTGTCGAAACGACTTGTTTAATCGTTTCGGCGCTTACTTTAAATCTACTGCATCGGTATGACGAACAAAAATTGGCAATTCTATTAGACGTCTATGAGCAATCGACTAATGAAGAAATACGTCAAAGAGCCTTATGCGGAGTTCTGATTCTTATGTACATATACAAAACGAGAATAGAGCTTTCGCCCTATTTGCTGGCAAGAATCGAAGCTTGTAAAGAAAACGAGCGATTTTGTAAGGAAACACGGACGATTTTTCTGCAATTAATAAAAAGCCGCGAAACTGAACGAATTTCTCGAAAATTTACAGAAGAGCTGCTTCCTGAAATGATGAAAATAAGCCCGTCTATTTATAAAAAGATGAAACAAGACGAGCTAATGAACGACATGAACTCCTTGGATAAAAATCCGGAGTGGCAGGAAATTTTAGAGCAATCAGGAATTGCCGATAAGCTTAAAGAACTGAATGATTTACAATTAGAAGGGGCTGATGTTTTTATGAGCACTTTTTCAGGACTCAAGAGTTTCCCATTTTTTAAAGAAGCCGCTAACTGGTTTCGCCCGTTTAATACTGAATATACAGCATTGAACAACGTTTTTACCCAAGGAGATAAAGATAATAATTTTAAGAAGCTCATTAGTTTATCCCACTTTTTGTGTAATTCGGACAAATATTCTTTCTGCCTCAGTCTCACACAAGTACCGGAAACCCAAAGAGGTATGATGACATCTCAATTCAATGCCGAAGGTATAGAGATGCAAAATATAGAAAAAGACAAACTTTCTCTAAACGCAGATGAAACAGGGAAAAACATATCAAACCAATATTTACAAGACTTATATAGATTTTTCAAACTTTCATCTTTCCGATCCGAATTTTCAGACCCATTTTCATCTCATATAGACTTATTCCAGGTTTCGTTCCTGCAATCTATATTTTCGGATGACAATACATTAAGGTTGATCGGAGAATTTTATTTCCGGAAAGAATATTATGCCGATGCCCTGACAATGTTCAATAAATTACTACAAAACCATCGATCAGATAGTGAACTATATCAAAAAATAGGATATTGCCTACAAATGTCGGGAGAATACGATAAAGCTTTAGACGCATATCTGAAAGCAGAAATGATATATCCCGATAGTCTGTGGACATTAAGAAGAATTGCGTCTTGTTACAGAACACTAAAAAAACCGGAAGCCGCATTAGAATACTACTTGAGAATAGAACAAATGAAACCTGATAATTTATCGATAGAGATGAATATCGGACATTGCTATTTCGAACAAGAGAATTATGATGAAGCTTTGAAATATTATTTTAAAGTCGATTATTTAGACCCCAAAAGCACCAAAGCATGGAGGGCTATAGCATGGTGTTCTTTTTTGGCGGGAAAACAAGAACAAGCCCGGCGTTATTACGAAAAAATACTGAATAATAAACCGACCTCTATCGATTATATGAATGCCGGACATGTAGAATTTGCCCTTAAAAATCTGAATAAGACGATAGAATTATACAGAGAAAGCATAGAGAACGATAAAGGAAATGCGGAATCGTTCCTTAATAATTTCAGGCAAGATGTCAAATATTTGATACAAGCAGGCATATCTGCCAATGATATTCCGTTGCTAATCGACCAGCTCATGTATTCCTTAAACCGATAATCTCCCCCGCCGGAGATTACCGGCTACCTAAATCATCATATAACTTTTGTAGAAATGCCTTACCTGCGTTCTCTTTATTCCCGGTAGTATCTCCTTCTGAAAAAACGGCCTTCCCCGCTTCATTATCATATATGACTTTAGCATCAGAATCCAGATATCCGAATCCGTCCTTGAAGGTATAATAAGCAAATTTGTATTGAGTAGTATCGGCAATATTTTTGCTGAACTTAAAATCTGAATAATCTATATTCATTTGTCCTAAAAGAGTGGCGGCAATATCGATCTGAGAACCATAATCATTTATCACTTTAGAGCCATTTACCACTCCTCCACACCAAACCATAGGAATGTGATGACGGACAATATCAGGCTCTTGAACTCCGGCAGGATATCGCATAGCGTGATCAGGCACTAAAATAATCAAAGTATTATTCCATTGGGGAGTTTGACGGAATCGATCGACAAATGCACCCAAGCAACTATCGGTATAAGCCACCGAATTAAGATAAGGATCATCAAAATGATGATACGGGACATCAAAAGGTTCATGACTGCTCAGTGTCAAAAATACCTTCATAAAAGGATGCTTCTGTTGATTTTGTATCAATTCACTGAAACGAATAAAAGTCGTGCCGTCATTTGCCCCCCATTTAGATAATAAATCACTAACCGGGAAATCTTTGTCAGAGACAATGCTTTGAAATCCTGAAGAAATAAAATAAGAACGCATATTGGTAAAATCCGCATCTCCTCCATAAAGGAATTGAATGTCATATCCCTCTTTCCGCAATGATTTAGATATGGCAGGCAAAGATTGAGATTTGACGGGATATTTCATAATAGATGTTGTCGGCTGCGCAGGATATCCGCTTAAAATCGAGACAAGTCCTCTATCAGTTCTAAAGCTATTCGCATAAAAGTTTGTAAAAAATATTCCTTCTTCTGCCAAACGGGTAAGATTCGGCATTACTCCCGGAACTCCACCCAATTTCTCCATTGCGGTGCCGGAAAAACTTTCCAATATGATTAATAAAATATCCGGACGCTCACGATTAATCCATCGAACAGAGTCATTTTCAGGGAAATAAACTCGACTATGTGTCATCTTTGAAAATTCTTGATCTGCTTTATCTGCATCCATAAAACGATACTGCTGTTTAAAATCTTGTCCTTTAGACAAAGATGCCAACAAACTGAAAGCCGGGTTTATTGCTGCATGATTAAACAACATATTATCACTGTAATATACCCTTCCTACATTAATTGTAGAAACCGAAATACCTCCTCGGATCGGGATAAACAGCAAACCGAGTAACAATAAAAACCAACATGTCGATTTGATACGATGTTTACAGAATTTCCATTTCCCAGAACCTTTCACAAACCAGCGATTCAAAGGATACCAAAAAATCGCAAAATATAAAATGACACCTATAATTCCTAAAACCAAAACCCAAAACGGAATACTTGCCATAGCATCGGCAGGAGACTTCAAATAAAACAATGGAGTTGCATCCATCCTAAATCCCCAATAAGTATATAATTCTATATCGGAAATAAAAATGAGAGATAAAATCGCTATAATCAATGCAAAATATCCTTTATAAAACCATTCTGCCCATAATCCTTGTATCCATACTGTTACTAAAGCCACGAATACCGGCAATGCCAAAATATAGCTTGCAACCGAAAGATCGAGAGGAAGACCGTGGTATATAACTTGCATCCAGTCTATAAGAGAGGCTTTTTCGAATAAATTATAATGGAAAAGCATAAATAGTGGCTTTTGCAACATAAACATGAAGATAAACCACAAATATATTTTGAGTAAAAAGAGCAATCGCTGTTTCATGATTTTTTTATTTTTTACATTATACCCGACACAAATGTATGCTAAAAGAGAAAAATACGCACTTGTAAAGAGAGTTTTTACTTTTTAATTAATATAAATTAATAGCTCTTTTATGTTAAAGTATCAATTATTTGAGAACTTTGTCAACTCTAATAAAAACCTTTCTCATGAAAAGAAAATTTATATTTATAGTTTTTCTAACAATAACTTTATATATGACTCAAGCTGCAAATCCTTTTTTCGGGAAGTTTAAAACACCCCGAGAAACCGCACCATTCGACAAGATAAAAATAACAGATTACGAACCGGCATTTCAAGAAGGTATTCGTCAACATCAAAAAGAAGTAGATGCAATTGTCAATCAGCGTTCTACACCTACATTTGAGAACACAATAGAGGCATTAGAACGATCAGGAAATTTACTGAACAAAGTATCAACCATATTCTTCGCTGTTTCCGAAGCCGAAGGCAACGATGAGATGATGGCTATTTCTCAAAGAATCTCGCCTATCCTTTCAGAACACGGCAACAATATCAATCTGAACGAAAAATTATTCGAACGGGTCAAATTCGTTTACGACAAAAAAGGAGAATTGGATTTATCTCCCGAACAAATGGCTCTATTGAACGATACTTATGAAAGCATGGTACGCAAAGGCGCTAACCTGAAAGGCGAAAATCGGGAAAAATACCGTAAACTTACAACCGAGCTAAATCAATTGACTTTGACATTCGGACAAAATCTGCTTAAAGCGACAAACAGTTTCGAAATGCTATTGACTAAGCCTGAAGAATTGGACGGGCTTCCTCAAAGTGCGATAGATGCAGCGGCATTAATGGCTCAAAACAAAGGAAAAAAAGGATTTCTTTTCGACCTTTCTTATCCGAGCTATGGCCCGTTTATGCAATATTCGGCACGTCGGGATTTGAGAGAAAAAATGTATCGGGCATATAACTCTCGCTGCCAGACCGGAAAGTTCGACAATACACAAATCGTGAAACGTATTGCTGAAGTCAGGATGGAAATCGCCAAATTGATGGGGAAAGACAATTACGCAGAGTATACATTAGAACGCCGTATGGCAAAAAACAGCCGAAATGTATATAACTTGCTAAACCAGTTATTAGAGGCATACAAACCTGAAGCTTTACAAGAAGTTCGAGAAATAAAAGGTTTTGCAATCGGTATGGAAGGTAAAAACTTCGATCTGATGCCATGGGACTGGTCTTATTACTCAGATAAATTAAAAAATGCCAAATACGATCTTAACGATGAAATGCTGAAACCTTATTTCGAATTGAATCGAGTAAAAAAAGGTGTATTCGGTTTAGCAACACGTTTATACGGTCTCAAATTTAAGAAGAACAATAAAATTCCCGTATATCATCCGGAAGTTGAAGCTTTTGAAGTTTTTGATGCAAATAATAAATATGTAGGCGTATTATATACAGATTTTCATCCTCGAGCAACCAAAAGAGGCGGTGCATGGATGACCGAATATAAAGGACAATGGAAAGATGAGAATGGGAAAGACAGCCGTCCTCATATTACTATCGTCATGAATTTCACTCGTCCGACAGCTGACAAACCGGCATTATTGACTTATGGGGAGGTCGAAACCTTTTTGCATGAATTCGGTCATTCTCTACACGGTTTATTGGCAAACTCAACTTATGCATCTCTTTCCGGAACAAATGTATTTCGTGACTTTGTAGAACTGCCTTCTCAGATTATGGAAAACTGGCTTTCCGAAAAAGAATTTCTCGATACATTTGCCTCCCATTATGAAACAGGGAAAAAAATGCCGGCAAAACTAATCGAAAAGATAAAAAAATCAAGACAATATAATACGGCTTATCTCTGTTTGCGTCAATTATCTTTCGGATTTCTCGATATGGCTTGGTACACACAAACCGATTCCATCGAAAACGTTATTGAATTTGAACAAAAGGCAATGGCTCCGACCCAATTATTACCAATTGTCGACGGAACCGGAATGAGCAATCAATTCGGACATATTTTTTCAGGAGGCTATGCTGCCGGATATTATGGATATAAATGGGCTGAAGTTCTTGATGCAGATGCATTTTCTTTATTTAAAGAAAAAGGTATCTTCAATCGAGAAATTGCCGAATCCTTTAGAAAAAATATTCTCGAAAAAGGAGGTACAGAAGATCCGATGGAATTGTATAAACGTTTTCGCGGACATGAACCTTCTATAAAAGCATTGATGCAACGCGATGGTATTCTCAACGAATAATCCAGCATTTTTGCATTATCAATAAAAGAAATTCCCATCGAATAATTATTCGATGGGAATTTCTTTTTGGATTGTATTAATATCATCCTAACATTACTCTACCGATTGACAAGAAAAGACCATACCGAAATTGCCGGCAGCATGTGAACCTGTAAAAATCAGCTCATAATCATTAACCGTCTTCGTATAAATTCCTTCCGCATTAGGATTCACCAAAAAATTTTCAGAGGCAAGTTTTGCATAATATTCCGTAGCCATAGATGCATCACATTTATAATCGAAGAAAGCAACACTTTCTAAACCGAATGTTTTATTATACTGATGCAATTCTATATCGCCTTCATACTTCGGGAAATTTCCCATAAACGGATACTTCTCGACCAACTTCTCCCATGTCATTCCGGTTGTAACCTCAACATCCCCGTCCCCATCTTCATCATCGTCTTTCGAACAACCAACTGACAAAAAAGAAAGTGCTATAACACAACTCAATACTGTAAAAAACTTTTTCATAATTTGATATTTTTACTATTTAAAACCGAAAAGAAAATCCACCGGAAACATAGCCGATATCATAGCCACTCTCTACATACACGCCTACTTTTTTACAAAAGTAATAACGTAAACCTGCGATTGCAATGCCGCTGACACTCGTGTCCATATTACTCTCAGCAATCATTTTTTCACCACTTTCGCAATCAATTGTTCGATTTCCGGTCATATTCAAGTCCATCATCAAACGTGCATAGAACTCAAAGTTGTGACAAAGAGTTAAATGCCAACTTAATCCGGCACAAATATCAAATCTATTACAAGATGTTGCCTTTGTCTTTGGACCATAACCATTATCCCATTCCCAATTATAACTATATTTGCTATAAGTAGCTCCGAACAAATACCCGATGCTCCCCAACTTACTGAAATCAAGGAAACAAATATCTGAATAAATACCGATGGGAGGAATGTCTATTTTATAACCATTTCCTCCATGTTTGATTTTTCGCGACCAAGGAGCGATATCCGGAGCAATTCCTATTTGCATAGTTCTCATATATTGGGGAAACACGACTTCATTCTTCACTCTTTTCCATGAAGCCGACTCAGTTCCGCTAACAACTGTAATAGAATTTTGAACGCCAAGCTGATCATTTTCAATTTTTCCAGCTACTCTTTTTACCGGGCGGTCACCATATTCCGTTTCCCAGCTTTTTACGACACTCATCATATCTTCAAATTCTTTTGCCTTAATACGCAATGCAAATTCAGGATAATCATAAATTTTGCAGAAATAATATGCCATTTGTGTTCTATTCACTGCCGGTGTGCCAATTACATAGGGCGCAGATAGATATTGACGGGATGTAAATATTGCAATATCTTTATCAATACTGAAATAATAATACATTTCTCTGCTAACAGTAGTTATATTATTTACTCTATTTTGAATAACAAAAAATGCAGAATATACATCAATACCATTTCCATCATATTCAATCCTAACCCAACGGATTTTCGGTTTTCCTGCCATAAAGCCGATATTTTTACATTTTCGCTTTACATATTTAAGTTTATCCATAACTATTAGCGAATCAATATCTTCGCTGATATACCGGATTCTCTCTCCTTGAGGAGTTTCACTCACCTCAAAAAAAGTCGGATCATTCACTATTGCCGATCGCAGATAACCTTTCACAATCGAACTTTTCGATTGTGAAACGATTTTGTTCAAATATAACGTTACTGGAACAGCTTCTGCATCTATTTTCTTCTTTTTTCGAGCTATGGCTTCGGGAATAAGAACTATTCCGAAAACCACAATCAATAATAATCTTATTAACAAAAAATCTCTCATATATTATCTTTTTCGAATCCTTTTCAAAAGAACAAGCATAACAAATCGTCATTTCTATTACATCTTATTACTAAATTTTCAATATAATCACTTGATTTTAAGCAACGACATTATCTATATAAATTTTATACAAATAAAAACATTATTTTCTTTATATTTTGCCCATAATTATTTTATTATTATTCAAAAAAGAAGCAATTAAATTACTTCCGACCCTTTTCCCAATTTTATTTTATCACATTTATCCGGTTCAATATTTCCCTCTAAAGTTCTATTTCGCGTTATAATTGTTCTATAAGTCATTTAATAAAGAATAAACAGCCTATTATTTAAAAAAAATATATACGTTTATGTCATAAATGAAATATTATGAAACATATATCAGTTCCTAAAATAGATTTATCATCCGTAAAAAACTACAACACGATCGATCTGATAGATACAGACTTCGCCATACTGGATAACATCAATAATATTCCGCTGTTTGAGTATCCTTCGATCATCGAAACAACAGTTTTCGCACTTTGCCTGAAAGGAAATTGTAAAATAACAATCAATCTGAATGAATATAATATATGCCCGAACGATATGATCTTGCTTATGCCAAATCAGATCGTCATGTTATGCGAGAAAAGCGATGATGTTTCGGGATTATTTATAGTCGTGTCAAAAAATTTCAGTAACGAGATTCTTCCCAGCACAGAAGATATGCTATCTGTATTTTTTTACGCAAAAGAATCCCCTAAAACTACACTTAACCCGAATGAAATAAAATGTTTAAAAGAATATCATTCTTTTTTGCGAAACAAGGTAAAGGAAACAGAGAATATTTATCGCAAAGAAATCATACGCATATTATTGAAATCCTTATTTTATGAAATTGCCAATATTACCAAGAAAAAAATTCCAGAGAAATCGATACGAAAATCCAGAAAAACGGAGGTATTCGAATCTTTTTTAAAAACAGTCGCCATGCATTATAAACAACAACGCTCTGTGACCTTTTATGCAGACAAACTATATTTGACTCCTAAATACCTTTCTTGTGTAATTAAAGAGATAAGCGGAAAATCTGCTGGAGAGTGGATCGATGAACAAGTTATTTTGGCCGCTAAAGCATTACTTAAATCAAGTAACATGACAATTCAGGAAATTTCAGTAGAACTAAATTTTGCCAATCAATCTTTTTTCGGGAAATATTTTAAACAACATACTGGTATTTCTCCCAAAGCTTATCGAAAGATATAATAAAAAGGATTATAGAAAATTTTGGTTTTTCTATAATCCTCCTTACTATCATTTTTTACCTATATCAAATTCCAAGAGAAACTTTTACAGCTTCTATTTTCTGATTTGCCAATTCATTGACTTTATCATAATCTTCACGAGATTTCAATTCACCTTTTACTTCTATATAGAATTTTATTTTAGGCTCTGTTCCTGAAGGACGTATAGAAACTTTAGTCCCATCTTCTGTAAAATACTGTAACACATTCGATGTAGTCGGCATATCTAAAGTATACTTTTCATTCTCCACCAAATCATTAGCAACTAAAGTAGAAAAGTCTTTTGTAAGAATAACTTTCGAACCGGCAATCTCCGTCATCGGATTATTCCTGAAATTCTTCATCATCGCTTCGATTTCTTCAGCCCCCGATTTTCCCTTACGAACTACAGAAATACCTTTTTCTTTAGAGAAACCGTAAGTCAGATAAATATCCTGTAACATTTCATATACAGTCTTGCCATTATCTTTTGCCCAAGCTGCAACCTCAGCCATCAAAGAAATTGCAGATACAGCATCTTTATCCCGGGCAAAATCCTCAGCCAAAAAGCCGTAGCTTTCTTCTCCTCCTCCAATGTATTTCTTCTTTCCTTCCAACTCACGGATTACAGATGCAATCCATTTAAACCCGGTATAACAGTCATAGCAAGTGATATTATTACGATCGGCAATTGTTTTTATCAACTCGGTCGTTACGATAGTTTTCACGATATATTCGTTTCCTGTAAGTCTGCCTAACTCTTTATATTTGGTCATCAAATAATTAAGCAAAATCATAACAATTTGATTTCCATTTACCAAGACAAACTCTCCTTTATCATTCTTTACCGCTATACCAATACGATCGGCATCAGGATCTGAAGCCATAACAATATCGGCATCCACTTCGATACCTTTACGTATAGCCATATCCAAAGCTGCCGGCTCTTCGGGATTCGGAGAAATTACTGTCGGAAAATCCCCGCTGACAACATCTTGTTCCGGAACGTGAATGATATTCGTAAATCCAAAATTTTTCAATGATGCCGGAACCAACTTCACTCCTGTACCATGTATAGGCGTATAAACAATTTTCATGTCTTTATGCCGTTCGATCGCATCAGGACTCAACGACAATGTTTTAATTTTATCAAGGAAAAGTTTATCCACCTCTTCTCCGATTATTTCGATCAAAGCTGGATTTCCTTTAAACTTGATATCGGCAATAGAACGTATCTTATTCACTTCAGCAATCGTATTCTTATCGTGCGGAGAGATCATTTGAGCGCCATCATTCCAATATGCCTTGTATCCGTTGTATTCTTTCGGATTGTGAGATGCTGTCAGGATAATACCGCTTTGGCATCCTAATGCTCTTATGGCAAAAGACATCTCGGGAGTAGGTCTTAATGATTCAAAAAGGTATACCTTGATTCCGTTGGCAGAAAAAATATCTGCAGAAATCTCTGCAAACAAACGACTATTATTGCGACAATCATGGCCGATTACGACTTTTATTTCAGATAAATCGGCAAATTCTTTTTTTAAATAATTGGATAATCCCTGTGTCGCAGCACCTACCGTATATATATTCATCCGATTTGTTCCAGCTCCCATTATCCCACGCAGTCCACCAGTACCGAATTCCAAATCTTTATAAAACGACTCTATCAGCTCTGTCTTATCATCATTGTCAAGCATCCTTCTCACTTCGGCTTTAGTGGCTTCATCATAACCGTCTCCCAGCCAAGTCTGTGCTTTTGCAGTTACTTCTTTCAATAAGGTCTCATTTTCCATACAATTCTCTTTTTTAGAAAAATTTCACAACATCTATAATACACAAATATACAAAAAAGTTTTTATCGATACAGAGATATAAGGCAAAATAGTTTTAAAGCCAGTTTAAATTTTTATCTTTCAAAAAGCGACTTTCAACCGGTCTCCAGCATCTTTAGCGACTGCCCGATAATATTCTTCTGAATATCCCGGGAAATCAGGATCAGCAGGTAAACCGTACCCATTCTCTAAAAAATGTCCGCCTTTTTCTTTTTTCCGATTTCCATCTAAATATTTAACCAATAAAAACTCTCCTAACTTTTTCCACTGGACAGTCGTTTGTTGGGCCTGAGCTACACTATAAGCATTCAAAAAGCGAATTGCCGCTACAGGATCGTTACGATACAAATCATTAGCAACCTTTTCTATTACAGGCTGCTGTACATAAAATGTCGTTTCTATATCTTTCTGAACGGGACGTATATCCTCGATCATCTGATCATAACGAGAATAAGACATATTGGCAACCCAATTATGAATCCAAAAAGCAGAAGTCCAAGATAAGTCATACATGCTCCCGTTCAATTCACTATAACACTCCGGAACTTCATTTAAACAAGCATATAAGGGCACATAGACACAAGTATTCGTATCATCTACCCCAAACCATAGAACTCCTCCGATTGCATTCGGCAACCACGACCGCATCTGAGCGACCAGTGTAAAAGCAGTCTGTTGTGTTGCCACAGCTCGCTCATTAGTATATTCTACACTATCCACTTTAAAGGTCATAGGCCGAAATCTATAAGGGCATTTAAACGGTCCTGCACCTACATCTTGGGTCATGTCAAAAGGTGTACCTTCAAAATGATCACGCATGGCATCTTTCATATCCTGTACCGATAACTTCTTATCCGGTTTTATATAAAGCGGCAAATACTCTTTAGATTTACCATTCAAATATGATAAATATTTACCCATAGAACTATTAAACCGATTATAAAAACTCCATACTCTTGCTTCACATCCTCTCAATGCTCCAAAATCTGCAGGAGCATAAGCGTCGGCAAAACTGAAATCTTTATTCAGTCCATTGAAATAACCTTGTTCCCGAGCAAATGATATGACATCAGGAGAATATAGGCAATTTTCTTTATCATCTAACGGGAACTTATGAATGCGAGACTGATTGGCATGTGCGGCAATGCAATCATCGGGAATGCGTACGGCAACCCATACAGCACCCTGATTTTGAGGTCCTTTTCCAATCATCTCCATAATCCACACTTCTTCAGGATCAGCAATAGAAAAAGATTCTCCTGAACTATAATAGCCATATTCGCTAACCAGATCGGTCATGACCGTAATCGCTTCTCTCGCTGTCTTAGCTCGCTGCAAAGCAATATACATCAAACTGCCATAATCAATTATACCCGTAGTATCTACAAGTTCAGGACGCCCTCCCCATGTAGATTCGGTTATAGACAATTGATGTTCATTCATATTACCGACCACTTTATATGTATATTCGACTTGAGGAATATGTCCTAATAATTTATTCGTATCCCACTCTCTGATTTCCATAGTGCTGTTTTTAGGATGTCTTGCTGCCGGGATAAATTTTAAAGCTCCATACAATGTATGGGAATCGGCCGCGTATGTTATAAATGTAGAGCCATCTATTGTGGCATTCCTACCAGCCAAAAAACTTGTACATGCTCGTGCTCCGGGAACAAGCATTCCCCAACAAAATGTGCATAATAAGATAAATTTTTTCATAAAATATGTGTTAGGTATTTACCAATAAAATGAATTCTCATAAACCGCCCGGTTTCCGCAACGATCTGTAACCGTAAGTCTAAAATGGTGCTTTTTATTCCTTTTTACACGTACCGGATCGAGCTTGCAGCTCAATATTGCAGTCTTGCCATCCATCTCAAGAAGTGCAAATTTGCCATCAATTTCACCTCTGTAAGACTCGACTCCAGTATGCTTATCTCCTATTCTGATACGAATCTTTCCTGTATTTCCCCATTGGGCAGGAGACATAGGAGTAATGACAGGATTTACGGTATCTGATTTAACAACAAATGTTCCTAATTCTCTTATTTTAACTTCTAAATACCCATTCATATATGTACCGGTATAAGGAATCTCTTTATTCCCGAATACTCGAGCTAAATAGTATTGTTTTTTATTATTAAGGGTATCTGAGGGTATTTTGATTCTTAAATTACAATATAAATGCAAAGGCACGCATTCTTGCCCCACAACATAAGAATTATCGCTATTCTGGAAACATTTTAATTGAATATTTTCGTAAAGAGCCCCTTTGGGAATAAATAGTGAAACCCCATGTTTATCGATGAAATTATTCTGATTATATACACAAGCATTATCGGAGGGATTATCCATCAGAATATTTTTCTTTTTTCCATTTATTGAAAATGTACATATTGTCAAATTACCATGTCGGTCTCTCAGTTCATAACGAATTTTATAAACACGTTCCTCATCGATCGTAATCACACCTTGTTCAACAACATCCTTATAAACAGGCAGATAATTCCCTATAGCCACATAAGAACGCATTATAAAAGATCGACGTTTTATCCAATCCTCATAATCGATAAATGAGTTTACAGCCCGACTTTTATCAAAAGAGAAGCGTTCAATAGCAGAAGAATAGACGATTTTATCATCCACAAATAGTCGAATAGAATAAACTCCGTAAATATTGGAAGTCTCGTTCATATAATCATAGGCTTTCACTCCAAGAACGATTTTTCCCCATGCCGTTACCGGAGATGAAAGAGTCACAATTCCGTTCTTCTGACGAATAACGGAAAAATCCTTGCGAACATATCCGTTATTTACAATTCCTGCAATTGGATAAACAGCGATTGAACGAATTTGAGGCGGACGAGTATCTTTCAAATATGTTTTGAGAAAAGGCATAGGATCTAACAAATATTCCGATTCTGTTTCTCTTATTTCAAAATGTAAATGCGGACCTCCCGAACTACCGGTATTTCCACTATATGCGATTACTTGTCCCTTTCTGACTTTAATTTCATCTTTTTTCAGAAAGAAATTGACAGAAAAACTTTCTTGGGCATATTGCCGCATCTTTACTATATCATCTATAAATGGAGCAAAACGATCTAAATGTCCGTACACAGTGGTTACACCTATTCGGGGATGATCGATATATACTGCAAGACCATATCCGTATGGAGAAACACTTATCCGGGAAACAAAACCGTCTTCGACAGCATACACCGGTGTTCCAGACTGAGCTTTTATATCTAAACCCGAATGGAAATGATTATTCCTCAATTCTCCGAAGTTTCCGCTTAAATACAGAGTTCGGTGCAAAGGCGGATCGATTTTGAAATCAGTAGATACAGGCTTATAATTCGGGGAAATCCCCATACATATATTCAATAAAATCAATAACAAACTCAACATATCCCAGCAATTAAAACCTAACAAATGTACAAAAAATAATGGTGCATCAACTTTTTAATCGGTCTGAGTATAATCTTTGGCCAAACCACCTTCTCCGGTCTCCTTATATAGCGAAGGAAGATCATGTCCCGTCTGTTTCATTACTTCTACGACTTTATCAAATGAGACCCTATGTATTCCATCGGAAAAAGATGCATACAAATGAGAATCTAAAGCTCTCGCCGCAGCATAAGCGTTCCTCTCGATACAAGGAATTTGTACCAATCCGCAAACCGGATCACAGGTCATCCCCAAATGATGTTCCAACCCCATCTCTGCCGCATATTCTATTTGAGCCGGACTTCCTCCTAATAACTGAGTAGCAGCACCCGAAGCCATTGCACAAGCAACCCCGACTTCTCCCTGACACCCGACTTCGGCACCAGAAATAGAGGCATTTGTCTTTACGATATTTCCGATCAGTCCGGCAGTAGCTAAAGCCCGGAAAATACGCATATCGCTAAAACCTCGGTTTTTCTGCAAATGATATAATACAGCCGGCAAAACCCCACATGCTCCGCAAGTCGGTGCTGTCACGATCGTATGTCCCGAAGCGTTTTCTTCACTAACAGCCAAAGCATAAGCAAAAAGCAATCCTCGATCTCTCAAAGCCTCTTTATATCCTCCAGCTTGAATAAAATAATCGGCGGCTTTCCGTCGGAGATTTAACGGCCCGGGCAAAACACCTTCCGTGTCTAATCCTCTCTGTATACACTCTTTCATATTTTTCCATACTTCAGATAAATACTCCCATATATCCACACCTTCTCTCTCCTCAACATATTCCCAATAACTTCTTCCCGAATGCTCACACCATCTTAAAATATCACTTAAATGAGACATGTCATAAACATCAGAAATTTCTCCGATAGGTGGCCGATTTTCTTCTGATAATGCACCTCCGCCGATACTATATACAGTCCAAGTGTCCAAAACTTCGTTTTCCGAATTTATAGCACAAAAAGTCATGGCGTTCGGATGAAAAGGAAGAAATATTTTCGGCAACCATTCAATCTGTACAGGAGCATGAGGTTCTAAAACTTCTAAAATCGCCTTGTCGGTCAAATGGCCTTTACCTGTTGCAGCAAGACTTCCGAATAGGGAAACTTTGAAAGATGCACTTCGGGGGTTACGTTCTAAAAAAATTTTCGCAGCCCTTTGAGGCCCCATAGTATGGCTACTCGAAGGCCCTGCCCCAATCCGGAATATCTCTTTAATCGAATTCATGGTTTTCATATAAACAATAACTCAATACGGTTTCAACAATTCATAATAATGCATATCTATAATCTTACCGTTTTTAATTCCCATACGATGCATAACAGCAAGCTGCTTAAAACCATTTCGCCTCAATACCCGCATCGACTTTTCATTAAAGTCAAAGGTTAACGCATATAAACGAATCAAGTCTGTTTCGGTAAATATATAACTTATCAATTCAGATAAAGCATCTGATACAATACCCAACCCTTGAAAAGGTTCTCCAATCCAGTATCCGACCTCTGCATTAAGTCGTTCGATATCATTTTGCCGAACAAATCCGATCCCCCCTACTGCCCGACCGGAAACCTCAATTGCAAATTGAGAATAAGGCTCGACCGAAGCCATCTTGATAAAAGCATCTGCATCGTCCGAGGTGTATGGGTGAGGAAATGAATCACGAAGATTATTCCATATACTGATATTATTAGCATAATATGCCAAAGAATTACAGTCTGACTCCCGCCACGGCCGCAAAATGTAATTCTCTTTTTTCACTATCATATTTTCAAATCATTAGAATTATTTTGTCTATTCCGGCTATGATAAAATAATTTACCTATTTTAAAGTCTAAGAGTATTAAAGCCATTTTACACTCAATTAATATCTGGTACAAATTATAAATTACCTCAACAAAGATATAGTAATTAAACTATAAATAGTTACCTGACCTATCATAAATAATTATCGATAATTTTATATTTTATCTTTCATCCTATTCTTATCCAAAAGTGTCACTAAAAAACAAAAAAGCGGTTTTCTTGATAAATAACCGCTTTTTAAACCAAAACTACTAAAAGTCTGTCTAAATCTTCTAATGAACAATCAAGACTTTGTATCTACACCATGATCAAAATATTCAGCCAACTCTCTATTTGTTTCAATCCCGTATCGCTCATCGTGTTGACTCATATCCAATCCGATCTTTTCGCTTTTTTCAGATACACGCATAGGGATCATTTTATCCGTAATCCAATATAAAGCATATGTTACAATAAATGTATATCCGCAAACTATCACTACTGCTATTATATGATTTAAAAGATTTTGCCAATAAGTAATATTTTCAGTCGCATTATATACAAAGATTCCGGTCATAATAGTTCCGACAATCCCTCCTACACCATGTGTAGGAAATACATCCAAAGCATCATCAAAAGAATTTTTCTTATTTTTCCAAGAAACAGCCATATTACATATAACCGTTACGACTAAAGCAATAAATATACTTTCCCCGACAGTCACATACCCAGCCGAAGGTGTTATGGCGACCAATCCTACGACTGCACCGATAGCAGCTCCCATTGCAGAAGGCTTACGTCCTCTCAAACAATCAAATACTACCCAGGTCATCATTGCGGTAGCCGATGCCGTATTTGTATTTAAAAAAGCTTTTACAGCTATAGAATTGGCAGCCAAAGAAGATCCGGCATTAAACCCGAACCATCCTAACCAAAGCATAGCCGCTCCCAATAATACAAACGGAATATTGGCCGGTTGTCCCGATTCTTTTCTTCTTCCCAAAAATATAGCTCCGGCCAAAGCTGCAACTCCAGAAGAGGCATGAACAACAATTCCACCGGCAAAATCAAGAACCCCCATTTGACGAAGAAAACCATCGGGATGCCAAGTCCAATGAGCCAAAGGACAATACACAAATATACAAAACAAAATCATAAATACCAGATAGCCAGAAAAACGAACACGTTCGGCAAATGAGCCGGTTATCAATGACGGAGTAATAATGGCAAATTTCATTTGAAACAAAGCATATAATGCTAACGGTATCGTCGGCGCCAATAACTTATCTGTAGCTCCACCAACATTCACAAACATAAAAAATGTTCCCGGATTTCCTATAAAGTGCCCGACATCTTCGCCAAAAGCTAAACTAAAGCCCACGACTACCCAGATAACACTAATCACTCCCATAGCAATAAAACTCTGCAACATCGTAGATATGACATTCTTAGACCGTACCATTCCTCCATAAAAGAAAGAGAGCCCCGGTGTCATCATCAAAACAAAAATAGTTGCAGTAATCATCCATGCGATATCAGCAAAATTCAAATTAGAATCTATATCTGTAAACACCCCTTCATGACCCGAATAAAATAATCCAACGTTTTTGCATATCCATTTCGTTTTAAATATTATGAAAGATTTTTATGCAAAAATATTTCATTTAGACACAAATATTCAATAAATACAAACAAAATGATTTAATACTTCAATATATTACTACATATTGATATTAAAAACACATATAAACAGTATTTTTTTAACGAATTAACCCGAATATATTTCAAAATAATACTTATAACGAATTTGATTTCAAAAGGAATACGACTTTTTAATAGTAACGGTCAAATACTCAAACACAGTTTTATGTCATGTTTTCTCATTTATTCAAAAAAAGACATTCGATCGAAAAAAAATATTTGTATTTTCGCGGCATGAATGAATCGTCCGTATGTATCTTTAAATTAATTATCATATCTCTTTTCGGGTTAGTGACGATTTTATATCCGAAAATTTCTTATGCCATTCCCCAAGATTCATTGATAAATTCTCAAAATAAGAAAGGATGGAATGTGACACCGTTTCCGGAGATTGCCTACAATAGCGATCTCGGATTTCAATACGGTATATATTGCGAATTATATGATTTTGGAAATGGGGAAAATTACCCGGACTATACACATAAATTTTGTATCGAAGCAGCCCGATTTACAAAAGGATCTGGAGTTTACTGGTTTTTCTATGATTCTCCCCAATTATGGAAAAACCACAGATTCTCATTTGATGTTGCATACTTACCGGACAATATGTGTGATTTTTACGGATATAACGGTCGTAGCGCACCTTACTCAGATACACACAATGATTCTTTCTATAAAATAGATCGAAAACAAATTCGTATGATTTTCGGCCTACAAGGGAAAATTGTAGGACAACTTAATTGGATGGCAGGCATCAGTTGGCAAAAAATGATGATTCAACCTGTTTCCTTGAAAAAATATGTCGGAGCAGATAACCTTTACAATCGCTATATAAAAGCAGGACTGATAAATCAGAATGAGGCAAAAGGCGGAAATGTTCTGCAATGGAAAGCAGGAATAGTTTATGATACCCGTGATAGAGAAGCAGATCCGACGCAAGGTATATATGGAGAAGCTATCTTCGCTTTTTCTCCAGACTGGACAAGTAAAAACGGATACTCCTTTATAAGAACAACCTTGAACGTCTGCTATTATCAATCGCTTTGGAAAGAACACTTGACTTTGGCAGGACGAATCGGATTGCAACTTACTCCTGTCGGGAGAGTTCCGTTCTATTTTTTATCAGATATAAATACTTACTATATAAGACAAACTTATTCTGAAGGATTAGGAGGAACAAATAATATAAGAGGGGTACTACGTAACCGAATTACGGGAAACGGTATCGGTTGGACCAACATAGAGTTAAGATTACGTTCACGGGTGATAAGACTATTGAAACAAAACTGGTATATCGGAATGAACCCTTTTTTCGACGCAGGGGCTGTACTGCAGCCATACCGGTTGAAACTGCAAAAAGAAAGCAATGACCCTATTATTTACAGCGGTAAAAACGAATGTCTCCACACAAGCGCAGGAATAGGGCTGAAACTAGTCATGAACCATAATTTTGTTCTTTCGGCAGAATGGGGAGCAGCTTTTTCCCGTGAAGACGGAACAAACAGCATAGACCTCGGAATCAACTATTTATTTTAGAATTTCATCTCTTATTCCCTACAAAAAATATATTCGAATTTAGATATATTTAATGGCTTCGCAACAAGCTGATAATTTTAAATAACATATATTTGTATCATATTGTTTTTAAACAACAAATTCTATAAAATCTTTTTTACAAAAAAATGATTTAATCGCATTTTTAATCAATAGCTGATTTTATGAAAAAGATTATTTTAATATCGATTCTATTATACAGCATTTCATGTTCGTTCCGGCATATTCCAATTATGCCCGGAGGAAAAAATAACAAAATCGAATACATGAAAATATCTGTTTTACCCGATACAATTCGGTTCTCAAACAATTTCAGAATGTTATGGGACGATTTACTAAAAGAAGCCAATGGCTATTTATCATCTAAAGATTACACTCCGTCAGAACAACTGCGAGAAAAATATAATTTGAAATATTCTGACGGGAAATATTATATTAAAGGGTATCTACATACCCGACCATATTTCGATAAAAACAAAGCTGAAAGCCAAGGAATATCAATCGTCTCGTATACCGACACACTGAAAAGTTTCTCATGCCTGATTTCACAATTACCGGAATTAATAACCCTACCCGATATTTCTGCCATAGAACTAAGTAAGTCTATCAATTTACGATTACCTAAAAAATATTGATTATGAAGAAAACCATTATCTCTCTATTATTATTCTGCTTTGCCACATTCATTATGGCTCAATCAAAATTGTCGCCATATACACGGCATTTTATAAATGAAAAGGAACAGATAAAAACGGACAAAACATTTTCTTCTAAATTTAAAGTAAAGAAAATTGACGAAATCGATTATGTTAAAGCTTATATTTATTTAAAGGCTCAAACAGATCCCTATTTTTTAGAAAGTTATGGAGTAAGAGTCAATACTTGCATAGATTCTTTAATCACAGCGCAAATTCCTGTCAGCAAAATTGAAACCATATCCTCCCTAAATAACATCAAATATGTACAAATCAGTACACCGATATATCAAAAAATGAATAAAGCCAGAACCGAGACTCTAGTAGATAACGTTCAAAGCGGGAAAGATTTAACGACACCATTTTTAGGAAAAGATGTTGTTATAGGAATTGTCGATAATGGTTTTGAATACGGACACATCAATTTTTACAATACAGACGGAACTCAACTACGGGTAAAACGAGTGTGGAATCAAAATAAAAACGGTAAAGCTCCAAGCGGTTTTACCTACGGAACAGAATATAAAACTACTGATGAAATTCTTGCAGCAAAATATGATGTAACAGACGAAACTCATGCTACTCATGTAACCGGTATAGCGGCAGGAGCAGACCACACAAAATCTTATTACGGAGTAGCCGGAGAAGCAGATATAGTTTTGGTCAGCTATGATCTGAATGACAATACTACTGATCAGGTAAGCCTCTCGGATGCAATGAAATATATATATGATTATGCCGAATCGGTGAGAAAACCTTGTGTTATTAATATGAGTTTGGGTTCTCATATCGGCCCCCACGACGGAACTTCCACTTTTGACCAAGTTGCAGATAATCTGCAAGGTCCGGGAAAACTATTTGCCGGAGCAGCAGGCAACGAAGGTTGTGATCCTATGCATCTCAGCAAAACATTTACATCTTCTGATAATACATTAAAAACATTTATCGATTTCTTGGATAATTCTGACCGCTATTCGATGCTTGATATCTGGGGTGAGCCCGGAGAAACATTTCAGATTACTATCGATCGATATAATATCTCAAAAAACAAGTCTGAATACTCAGAAACGGTCAATATTTCAGGAAATGGTTCTAAAACTATTTCATTAAAAAACGGGATTAGCGGATATGTTGAAATTTACTATGAAGTAAATGCTAATAACAACAAACCGAACGCTTTTATAGTATCTGAGGTAAATAGCATGAATTCTGGTTACGCAATAGGAATAACAATTACTGCAACAAGCGGAACTGTACATATCTGGGCTGATGATTATTATAGTCAACTCACCGGTAACGGCTTATCTGGATGGAGTGATGGTGACTCAAAATATACTGTCGGAGAAATCGGAGGAACAGGGAAAAATGTAATCAGTGTAGGAGCTTATGCAACTCGTACCGGAAGTTATGCTCGAGAAGAAGGTATGATTGCAGAATTTTCAAGTTTAGGTCCGACAGCTGACGGACGTGTAAAACCGGATATTACAGCACCCGGAAATCAAATTATCTCATCATACTCCAGTGCACAATCTTATGATAGCGGTATCTGTGATAATACTATTGTAAACGGGAAAAAATATTATTACGGATATATGTCCGGAACTTCTATGGCAACTCCTTTCATTACAGGAGTATTAGCAACATGGCTTCAGGCAAACCCGACACTTAGCCCGAATAATGTCAGAAACATTTTCAAAAAAACAGCACGACAAGATAACTATACAGGAACTATTTCCGAAAATGGGGATAATACTTGGGGTTTCGGGAAAATAGATGCATGGAATGGCATAAAAGAATGTATAAAAATGACAGCGGGAATATACGAAGAAAAAAACAACATTCCAGACGTGACAATCTACACTTCGGGAAATGGAATATGTCATCTATTATTCGGGAAAACCGATAACCAAACAACCATATCTGTATATAATACAAACGGGCAATTACTGAAATCAACAAGGTTAAATTCCATAACGATAGGTCAAGAAGAAATTTTAAATTTATCAGGTTTCGTACCGGGAATATACATTATCCACATAAAAGGCAATAACATACAAAAAAGCCAAAGGATAATCCGATAATATTAGAGCCTGTCAAAAGATAAAATTATATATCCAGAAAGACTATAAAATTATTATTAATAAAAGGGGACATTCAGTAAATAATATAAAATCAGCCAACTAATTCATACACAAAATATTGCGAATTAGCTGGCTTTTTTGTATCTTTAGGTATTCCCCCGCAAATAAGGTTTGAAGGCCAAAACGGGGGAAATTCCCCGACTAAGATATGGCTAAGGTACAAAATATTTCGGAAATTCA
>NZ_CEVCIF010000051.1:0-26485 GCF_982245605.1 Coprobacter fastidiosus
TCGTTACTGAATGTATAAGAGAAAGAAGTTCCTGTACTTGATAGTCTGCCTAATCCTTTTCCAGCTTTCCATCGTGGAATATTTACACGTACAGGATTGCCGTATTCATTCAGTTGATAAGTATAAGTATCAAAAACGGCAGAAGCTTGCAGATTGAAATTTTTAGTTAGTTTGATTAATATCGAAGTATTGATATTACTCCAATTCATAGAGTCGGCAGCCATGTTATAGCTGATCCCTGCGGTGAGATTTTCGATAAGACTGATTTTTCGCACTCCGGTTGTATCCCGATCTGAGTTGACTTTCATTTCCAAATTATTGGAAACATTGAAAGATACTGTACCCTGTTTTCCTTGAGGCGCAGTTCCGAATATACCGTGAGAGAATGGAGAATATTTTACATCTACCCGTTTTCCGTTCTCAATTTTTGAATATGTTTGCCAGAATCCGTATCGGGAACTACCGAAATCAGGTGCGGCACTAAAACTGACACTGGGAGTGAATACGTGCCGGATCATTTGTATTTTTTTCCCTCCGAAAAAGGGTAGAGGTCGGTAGAATCCATATAACTTAGTTTGGGCACTGACGCTGAAACTATAGTTAAAAACGTTATAAAAACCGTATGTAGTGTCTCTTACAACGGCTGCGGACTGGGGATCCCATTGTTGCATGATGCGGTTGGTGTACATTCGGTCGGTGAAGTTGAACGACGGAGATATATTGAGATATTTAAATAAGCTGAATGTTGCCGATACGGGAATCGTGTGTTGCATGCCGTTGCGCCAGTCTTTAATCAAGCTTGACTTGAAAAACAGATTTTGTTTTGTTTCTATAGAGTTTCGGAATAGACCGGTGTAATTTAAACTGATTTTCTCATACCATTTTTCTTTGCCTACCGGATTTTTTCGTTTGAACGGATATACCCGACTCATATTGAGGGTAAAGTCCGGAAATGATACGTTCAAAGTGGAATCTTTACTTCGTTGTGTGATGTTGGCTGTTGCCGATATACTAAAAGGGGTATTCGGAAAATTATAGGTCATGTTCACTGTCGAACTTTTGGTGTTTTCCGTAAAAGAAGTTGCGTTATAATAGCTGTTCAGATTGTTTCGGTCATATCCACTTGTTGTAAAATTGACACTGGCAGAGAAACTCATATTCGGATTTGCTTTTGCATCTTGGGAGTGTGACCATATTAACCGGAAATTTGTCTGTTTTTGATAATCGGGCATTCCTTTGTCTCCGAGTATAGTCACCAGGTATCCCATATTGAAATTTCCAGAAAACTTATATCTTTTCACGTAGTTAGACATGGCATTCAATCCCCACGACCCTTTTGTATAAATTTCACCTGTGAGAGCTAAATCGATATAATCGTTGATCGCAAAGTAATAACCGCCGTCTCTTAAATAAAATCCGCGAGCCATTTCATCCCCGAATGTCGGCATAATGATTCCTGATGAATATTTTTCTGTGAAAGGGAAAAAGCCGAAAGGAATTGCTAACGGAAGAGGTACTCCTGCCAGAACCAAGTAGGCAGGACCTGTAACGATATTTTTCTTCGGACGCATTTTAGCCTTGGTCAGTTGGAGATAAAAGTGCGGACATTCATGGTCATCGCATGTCGTATATTTCCCGTCTTTCAAATAAAAATCCCCTTCTTTGTTCTTTTTCGTACTACCTCCTGTCAGGTAACCTTCTCCTTGTTGGGTAATGATATTGGTGATATATCCTTTTTGACTTTTAAAATTGTATTTCATTGTAGCAGATTCATATTCTCCGCTTTTATCTTTAAATATGGGATTCCCTACAATTTCGCCGGCGGTATCGGGACGTCCGATCGCGAACACCGTACTACTGTCCATATTCATTCGTATCTCGTCTGCATCGAGTTCTATATCTTGATAAGTAACAACCCCTTGTCCATACATATAAGCTTGATTGTTACTTAAAAATACGATAGAGTCGTTTGCCGTATATTTTACCACATCTTCCAGTGGTGATTTTTTGGGAGGAGGAGCTTGTACCGTATCGGTCATGACAGAGTCGACAAGAATAGAATCGACACTCTTCAATAATGAGTCGGGACGGATAAGGATAGAATCGGGTAAAGCGGGAAATGTATCGGAAATAGATTTTATTTTGTCGCTGTCTGCTGGTGTAACAGTGTCGGCAAAAGCGGGATTCGCTTGCCGTATATGGCTTTTCCTTTTAGGCTGGGCACTGAGATTGACCAGCAGTAAGGAGCAAAACAGGGTAAGGACTATTATATGAATCTTATTTCTCGATGACATTCACAAACCAATAGGTTATTGAGGTGCAAAAATACACAATTTACCCTAACATATCAGGTATTGAAGCCTATTTAATATATTTTAGAGGAGGAAAAGGTGATACCACCTCTCAAAACGGGCGACGGAAGCCTCTCCGTATTTACTCATACTTTTTCGTATTTGTTCTATACTTTTTTCTTTTAAAGGGTTTGATTTGGAGTAGAATTTGTCGGCAAAGCAGATCATTTGCTCTTCTATGCTTATCGGAAGCATATCTCGGTGAGGAATAGGAAGGTTTTGATTAATAATGTCTTCTAAAGAAAGTCCTGCTCCTGTGTGGCGTTCGCTGACTAAAGCATGACGAGGAAAACCTTCTTTTTTCAGAAGCTCGCTGCCTAATGTACCGTGACAGATATACGGTCGTGTGCCGTGGCATTCTATATCGGGGGCATCGGTAAGAAAGATTCCGATATCATGTAACATGGCTGCTTCGGAGATAAATTCTGCGTCTGCGTTCAATTCGGGGTGAGCATTTGCTATTTCGAGAGCCTTTTGTGTAACCAGACGACTGTGATCTACTAAAATATCATATAGTGCGGTTCCTTGTGTATAATATTTATCGATGATTGTAAAAGGATTCATTTCTATTGTATTTTGTGCAATAATACAAAAAAAATTTTAGAGCCAATCTAAATTTTCCAATAAGAAAATATTATCAGGTCATCTTTACGTTTTCTTCCAATCTATTTTTCTGTTTTCACTCGAAAGGAACTCTCGAATCTGGCCTAAGTAAAATTCAGACAGGCTCTTAGAATAAAGGCTTTGTTCTTTTATCCGTATTGAACAGAATTATAAAAATATTGATAGGGTTGAATGTTCGATTATTGGGCATCAAAATATTTTGTGATATTTATGACAGTAGGGAGTTGTTCCTTTGTTTTCATAATAGTCTTGATGATAATTTTCTGCCGGCCAGAATGTGGAGACCGGTAAAAGTCGCGTTGCGACTTTATATCCCATAATTGTGAGCTTATGTATATATTCTTCAGCGATTTCTTTTTGTTTTTGATCGGCATAGAAGATTACCGAAAGATATTGTGTACCTATATCAGGACCTTGACCATCGGTTTGGGTAAAATCGTGAGTCTCGAAAAAGAATTTTACCAGTGATTCATAACTGACAATTTCTGGATCATATTCTATTTCGACAGTTTCAAAATGTCCTGTTTTTTGAGAACAAACTTCTTTGTATGTCGGGTGTTTGGTAGATCCTCCCATAAAACCGACTGTGGTTTCTTTGACACCTTTTAATTTTTGAAAATAGTATTCTGTCCCCCAAAAACATCCCGATGCAAAATAGGCTTTGGATATTTGCTCTGGTTTATCGGGCTTAAATTTTAAAGAAATCGAGTTCACACAATGTCTGGTCTCTTTGGGTGTCAAATGTTCGTTTAAGAATACATGTCCGAGATGACCTTTGCAATTGGCGCAAATAATTTCAGTTCGTTTTCCATCGTTATCAGGTTTCCGGATAACGGCGTTAGGGATTTCGTCATCAAAAGCCGGCCAGCCGCATCCCGAATCGAATTTATCAGAAGATCGGTACAATGGAGCGTCACATTGTTTACATAGGTATATCCCTTTTTTATAGAAGTTGTTATATTCGCCGCTAAAAGGGGCTTCTGTTCCTTTTTTCAGCATGACATATTCTTCTTCTGGAGTGAGTTTATTAAGATTCATATTATTTTGTTTTTTATGCTGTGCCCATATAGTGATAGCTAATGTAATAGCGAGTCCTGTCAGCAGAAATGTTTTCATAATGTCATTTTTAGGAAATAGTTCCTTATTTATAACTCTTTAAGATGTGTTTTTGTTCGATATTTCATTTTATATATGAAAATAAAAACCCGGAACGAACAGCATTAAGGACATTCCGGGTTTTTGTATTATTTAATTAATCTGAATATTATTCGACGATAGTTACCCAACCATATTTGTCCGGTTCATCTCCATATTGTATGGCCCGGAGTTTATTGTATAATTGGGTGCATATTTTACCCGGTTTTCCGTCTTTAGAAATAATATATGACCGATTTTTTTCAGGATCGTCGATACGTTGTATCGGACTGATAACTGCAGCAGTACCGCAAGCTCCCGCTTCTTCGAAAGTATCTAATTCTTCTTCCGGAATTTGACGGCGTTCGACGGTCAAGCCCATTTCTTCTGCCAATGTCATTAGGCTTTTATTGGTAATAGACGGTAGGATAGAAGTAGATAACGGAGTTACGTACGTATTGTTTTTAATCCCGAAAAAATTAGCAGCACCACACTCGTCGATATATTTTTTTTCTTTTGCATCTAAATAAAATTCGCAGGAATATCCCATGTCGTGTGCCATTTTATTGGCCCGTAAACTGGCTGCATAATTTCCTCCGACTTTATAAACTCCTGTACCTAATGGTGCTGAGCGATCATATTGACGGATAATGACGTAAGGATTAGTTGAAAATCCACCTTTAAAGTATGGCCCTACCGGTGTGACAAATACGATGAACATATATTCGCTTGCCGGATGTACACCTACTTGTGCACCTGTTCCGATTAATAATGGTCTGATGTAAAGAGACGCTCCGCTTTCATAAGGCGGAACGAACCGTTCATTCAGTTTTATGACTTTAAGGATAGCGTCACGGAATTTTTCCGTAGATAGTTCAGGCATTAAAATTCCTCTGCAAGTACTTTGCAGCCGTGCCGCATTTTCATCAAGACGAAATACTCGTATTTTCCCGTCTTTTCCGCGAAAAGCTTTTAATCCTTCAAAAGCTTCTTGTCCATAATGCAAACAGGTGGCCGCCATGTGCATATTGATATATTCGCTACTGCTTATTTCAAGTTCGCCCCAACTTCCGTTCCGGTAATTGTACCGTACATTGTAATCGGTCGGCATGTAACCGAATGATAAATTAGCCCAATCGATAGTTTTCATTTTTATTATTGTTTTTCGATATTTACATGTAAGATTTACAAAGTTACAATTTTTATAAATATTGTAACTGTTTTTTGTCCGAAATATTGAACATTATTCCGGTTTAAAAGAAAAAAAAGAAAATTTATGACAGGTTGTTATTGTTATGAGGTAAGAATGTCCCGCAATTTTTGCAATAAGAAGCATCTGCCTCATGTTTATTCTCTCCGCAATTAGGACAAGTAATGTTCTTTTTTCGTAAAGGTTTGATCAGTTCTGAAGAAATAATACCGGTAGGAACGGCCAGTATCGAGTATCCGAGTAACATGACGATGACTGAAATTGTCTGACCTAAGAATGTGATAGGCGTTATATCTCCGTATCCTACGGTCGTGATAGTGACGACTGCCCAATATATGCTTTTGGGAATGTTGGAGAAAGAAGGATTTACACTTCCTTCGACCAAATACATCAAAGCTCCTAATATCGTTACGAGAATCATGATGAAGTAGGTAAATATCATGATCTTTTTTACGCTTCTTCGTAAAGAATCGACCAAATGGTTGCCTTCTTTTAAAAAATGCGTTAGTTTTAGTATTCTGAAGATACGAAGAAGACGTAAGGCACGAATAACGATAAGATAGTGAGTACTACTGTACAGGATACCGATGAAGAACGGTAAAATAGATAAGAGGTCAATGATTCCATAAACTGAAAAAATATATTTTTTTCGATTCGGACTGCAGTAAATACGGGTTGCATATTCGATAGTAAACAGTATGGTTATAATCCACTCGCAGATACGGAATGGGAGTGCGTATCGAGCGTTGAATGCGACTACACTTTCTATTGCTGCCAATATAACGCTGAGAAGGATTACGTTCAGTAAGATGATATCGAATCTCTTTCCTTCTTCCGTATCGGTTTTGAATATGATGGTGTATAGTTTCTTTTTTAATTCTTTACGTTTTTGCAGATCCATGATCATGTCATTCCGATTAAAAGTTTCTTATCTCCTATGTGAATCCTATAAAGATAGTCTTGATGCGGATTGAACAAGTTGCTGCAGTATAACAGATCAAGTGTTGTATAAGTTTTGCTTAATCGTTTTCTTCGTAATCGTCAAAATCAAAATCAAAGTCGAATCCGTCATCAAAAAAATCTCCTTCGGTAAACTTTTTCAGTTCCCTTCCTTCTCGTTTTGTCGGTCTTCCCAGTCCTTTGCTCCGATTTATGAATCCGCTGATACGGTTCATTTCCAGTATATCGTATTGTTCTTGCGGTGTAACGTTTTCAAGGTATTCCGGGACAAGTTTTGCTCCCATCCTCTTTTCGGTCAGAGCCAATACTTTAAAAGAGTAAGTGACAGGAGGTTTCCGTACTTGGATGATTTCACCTGCTTTTATTGTACGGGATGGTTTTACCGAGACGTTTCCGATAGAGACTCGCCCTTTCTTACAAGCTTCGGTTGCAATTGTACGTGTTTTGAAAATGCGTGTAGCCCACATCCATTTGTCTATTCGAACTTCATTTTCTTTTTCCATGACAATTTTACTTATTGTTGAATTGTGTCATGGTCAGTTGTATGCCTGCCAGACAGAAACTTTTTATGATCTCTCCTGCACGTTCGAGACGGGCGGGTAATTCTTTTTCTTGTTCTTCGGGGAAGCTTCCTAATACGTAGTTGACTTGTTGTCCTTTAGAAAAATCATTCCCGATTCCGAATCGAAGTCGGGCGTAATTGTCACTCCCTAATATTTGCTGAATATGTTTCAGACCGTTATGACCGGCATCGCTACCTCGGGGCTTTAAACGCAGACTACCGAAGGGTAATGCTAAATCATCCACTATTACCAATAAATTTTCTACCGGAATGTTTTCTTTTTGCAGCCAATAACGTACGGCATTTCCGCTCAAATTCATATACGTAGACGGCTTTAACAAGATTAATGTGCGTCCTTTGATTTTTAATTCGCAGATTTCGCCATACCTTTTGTCTGTAAAAACGAGATTGGACGCTTTAGCTAAAGCGTCCAATACTCTGAATCCTATGTTGTGACGGGTATTTTCATATTCTGGTCCGATATTACCCAATCCCACAATCAAATATTTCATTTAAGCAATATTATTATTTACCGCTTTTTGCTTGCAAACCGCGAGCTGCTCTTGTTAGTTTAACAGCACAAACAACTGCATTTTTAGCATTCATCAATTCAAGACCTTCGAAGTGAAGTTCTCCTACCTGTATAGTTTTGCCTAAACCTAAATTATCGATGTTGATAACCAACTTTTCAGGAATCTGAGAATAGATAGCTTTTACTTTCAATTTTCTCATTTCGAGGCTCAATTTACCACCGGCTTTAACACCTTCTGAATGTCCTTCAAGAGCCACGGGAACTTCCATAATAATGGGTTTTTGTTCGTTAACTTCAAGAAAATCCATGTGAAGGATTGCGTCGGTTACCGGATGGAATTGAATATCTTTTATAACGGCTTTGGTTTTTTTGTCACCGATAGTCAGATCGATAGCGAAAATTTCGGGAGTATAAACTAATTTTCGTACAGATTCTGTAGATACAGTGAAATCCGTTACGATCAAAGCTTGATTGTTTGCAATTTCTACTACTTTTTCACCAGCTTTAAGAGCATTATCATAAGGCAGGGTTACAAGTTGTCCGCCGTTTAAAACAGCAGGGATAAGATTTTGTTTACGTAAAGCTTTTACAGCTTTCTTTCCCAAATCGGTTCTGGGAGTTCCTTCTAATTGAAATGTTTTCATTGTTTTAATTTTTTTGTGTTACTCAAAATTAAGATAATCAGCTTCTTAATTTCCCATCGCACGGAATACTCAAAAAGCGCGACAAAGGTAAGACTTATTTTTGTGTTATCCAAAAAGTTTGTATTGAAATAATGTGTCTTGTTTAATACACTTTGTTTATCTGTTTTTTTGTTCCAAAAAATAAAGTTTGGTCGTAAGGTTTAGAGATTTTGATAAAATCTTTTGGTAAAAATCCGTTATATTTGCAATTCATCTTAAACTTAACTTAAAACATGAAAGGGAAAATTTTAGTTACAGGTGGTGCCGGGTATATCGGTTCGCATACTACGGTAGAATTGCAGAATGCCGGTTATGAAGTGGTTATCGTAGATAATCTTTCTAATTCAAGTGAAAGCGTAATCGACGGTATTGAGAAAATTTCGGGTGTGCGTCCTGTTTTCATGAAATTGGATTGCAATGATAAGGCCGGCATGGAAAAGCTTTTCGAGGAGCAGAAGAATATAAAAGGTATTATTCATTTTGCAGCCAGTAAGGCTGTCGGTGAATCGGTACAGAAACCGTTGTTGTATTATCGTAATAATATCGATTCTTTGCTTACGCTCATGGAGCTGATGCCTCGATATGGAGTTGATGCTTTGGTTTTTTCCTCTTCATGTACCGTGTACGGTCAGCCGGATGTGCTTCCGGTTGATGAAAATGCACCTATAAAACCGGCAATGTCTCCTTATGGGAATACAAAACAAATAAATGAAGAAATAATTCGTGATACGATTTATTCGGGTGTCCCTTATAAAGCCATTATATTGCGTTATTTTAATCCGATAGGAGCTCATCCTACTGCAGAGATTGGCGAATTGCCGAATGGAGTGCCCCAGAATCTTATTCCTTTTGTTACCCAGACAGCTATGGGGATTCGAGAACAATTGAGTGTGTTCGGTGATGATTACAATACACCTGACGGTTCTTGTATTCGTGATTATATAAATGTTGTCGATTTGGCGAAAGCGCATGTCGTAGCTGTGGATCGTATGCTTACCGGAAAATCTCTTGAGAATGTAGAAACATTCAATTTGGGTACAGGTCGGGGACTTTCTGTATTGGAGCTGATAAAGACTTTCGAGAAGGTGACAGGGCAAAAGTTGAATTATAAGATTGTCGGTCGTCGAGAAGGTGATATTGAACAAGTGTGGGCTAATCCTGAAAAGGCGAATAACGTGCTGGGATGGAAAGCGGAAGAGTCTATCGAGGATACGTTAGCTTCTGCGTGGAAATGGCAATTGCGTTTGCGTGAAAAAGGAATTATGTAAAAATAAGGTTTTGATAGAAACCGGGAATTATATATAAAAATGTGACGGATCTTTAAAGAAAGACTTCCGTCACATTTCGCATTTGTTTAACCGATCTTATTATTCTTTTATCAGTCGGATTGCCTTTCGGTCTGTGTTGCTAGTAAGTGAACAAATATATATGCCGTTATTCAACCCTTCCAGATTAATTTGTTGTTGATGTTGTCCGGCTGGTAGAGAATCTTTTCTGTAGCTATTGAGTTTTTTCCCGTCAATAGAAAAAATATCGATAAGAACATCTGAACATTCGGTTGTAACATAATTGAGTGTGGTTGTACCTGAAGTTTTCGAGGGATAGCAGAATATGTTATTCTCGATGATAGAAGTCGTTATTCCGTCGGTACTTTCTTCTGTAACCACTCCGCTTATCGTAACTCCGTATAGACAGATAGATTTACTGTCTCCTCCATTGTTCAACCAAGGGTAGATTCTGATATATAAAGATTCTTCACTTTTTACTTCAATAATGTTTTTGTGAGAGATCGGATACATAGTATTGCTTGTATTATTTTGTCTGTCTGCAATCATCACGGCATCATCGCCGAAAAGTTCGTTTTTACAATAATATACTTTGAATCGTATCCCATTGCTCCCAGATCCTCCTACATATAATCCGATAGAATCGACATTAAAAACACTTCCTTTAGTCGCTTTAACTCCGAATTGAATGTAGCGGTCATGTACGATGTCTATTTCTCCAGCAGGCCACGTTCTTCCTTCGATAATATTACGTTGAGTTTTTGTTTCTCCATCGATGCGATTATCTTCCCATATTGTCGTGCTTCCCGGTTTTGCATACCTATCGGTAAACATGTTTTTTAATGTTTCAGGTAATACTGTAATAGGTCCTTCGGATATACTGTTTTCGTTTTTTGATAATTCCCAAAATGCTTTTGCTTTGATACCTCCTTCGAAAGAGACACATTCACCTTTTAAGGCGATGAATTTCGTGTTCTTTCCGTTACTTACTGTAATATTTCCTGTTGAGATACCTGTATCTTCAGGTGCATATTTTACAAAAAATGGAGTAATGCTGAGGTTGCCATTTTCATAGGGTATGGTTATCTGCTGAGTATAGTTGCCGTCTTGCTCTTTTGATATACTGAATTCTGAGGGAACGGTTATTGTTACATTCCCGTTTACCGGATCTAAATCGATTCCACTTACCGAAAAGGAATGAATATTGACGGTGTTAGCATAGCATTTTCCAAAATTATATTCAGGACTACTTAATATTAATTCGGGATCTGCATTCAGATATTCTGTCAGAATATTTTGTTTTATTAATTCTTGTACTGCTAAACGAGCATATAAAGTAGCTCCGTATTCTCCTAAATGTGTACCGTCTCCTACGTTGTAAATGAGTTCTGTCGATTTAGTTTTTCCGTATTCTTCACAAACTTTTTTGGTAAGAGCTGTATGATCGACCAAAAGACAATTCGTGTTTTCTGCAACCTTTTTCATGGCTGCGACATAGTCGAGTTCTTTTCCGTCCGAACCCATACCGAGATTATGGGCTCCTCGTGCTGTGATTGTTTTTCCGTCACTTTCAAAATAGTTGCGTACAATAGGGGTGAATAATATCGGAATAGCATTTAGCTCTCTTACCTCCGTTACATATTTAGTCAGATATTCCGTGTAACTTTTCCATGGATTGGTTCCTATTTCACCTTCTTCTCCTCCATCTTTTTCATCGTTATGTCCGAATTGAATAATAACATAATCTCCTTCTTTGATCTGAGGTTTCACGGTTGCCCAAAAACGATAATTATTGTTGTCGTCTTTGGCTTCATAAAAAGATTTGGAACTAGTTCCGCTTTTAGATCTGTTATTTACTGTTGCACCGTTTGTTACAAACTGCTGTAACATTTGTGCCCATCCTCTTTGTCCGTTCGGATTACTTTCCGTATCCTCTGGTTTGCTCTCCATCGTAGAATCTCCGATGGTATGAATTGTAATTTCTTTAGGGAATGCAGACATGCAACAAAATAATAAACTTAATAGTAGATAAGTTGAGTTTTTCATAAATGTTAGAATTATAATTATATGCAAAAATAAGTTTCGTCTCTTTATTGAAATGTGGAATATTTGACGCTTTTGGTAGATATTACCGATAGTTATAATAATATATGGCTTAGTTTGTGATCTATTTGAATTTAAATTTTACATGGATGTTTTTTTTGAGGACTGTTTTCAAAAGTGTTTTACTGTTCCTTTATACGATGTGCAGAAACGTGAAAACAAGACCGAAAAGAGCCTTAACAGATCGTATATATTTATCGAGAAATTTAAACGGGTTTTAGATGAACACTGAATTTATTTTGTAAATAATTGTTATTCTCTAATCTTTTTATTAAATTTGAAAATCAAGAGTTTGTTTAAATTTTGTTCAGATCTTTTTGGAAGATGTTTTTCTATTCCTAGTTAAGGGGGCTGTGTGATATATTAAAGCGGGAGAATAGTCCGAAAAGAAATTCACAAAGTCTATATATAATGATGAAAAAATAAACAGGCTCTAAGTAGATTGAATTAAGGAAAGGAGGGTATTATGTCCATATTACTGAAAAATCTGTTTTGGGTGTGTTTTTTTCTTTTTGTTCCGCTATCTTTATTTCCTTTTCCGGAATTAGAATTGGTAGAATATCGGTCTGGCATAATCAAAGGTGAAGATGTTATTGTCCTTCCTCAGTTTCCGGGAGGAGAGGAAGCTATGAAAAAATATTTGGTTATCGATGTATTGATGCCTGAAGGAAATACACCTGAATGGCTGGTCGACCGTATTCTTTATTCGATAGTGGTGACTGCTTCCGGAGAAATTTCCGATGTAAAATTGAAAACCCCGATATCTAAGTTGAAAGGACATATTTCTAAGGAAATTTTGGATAAAGCATATTGGTTGGTTAAAAACATGCCAAAATGGATTCCCGGTACACGCAATGGACTTCCGGAAGATATGGATTATATAGTTTGTGTAAAAATAAACCCGGTTTATCAAAAAGATAAAAAATAAGGATGTGAGTTTCATTTACTGAGATTCTGTCTGAATTTATGAGGACGGTAGCAAGTTGTCTGACGAGTGAAAACGCAAAGATGACCTGATTGTGTTTTTTATTGGAAAATTTAGATAGGCTCTAAGTTGTATATAAAGGATAAATTTCGTATCGATTATTTTTTCTGAAAATAATTTTAGAATTATTCTAATATTAGAAATATTCTAATTATATTTGTACCGCAGTTTAAAAACAAGTATTGTTGATGAGGGTAAATGAAATCATAGAATTATTTCAATCAAAAGGGGTAAAGGCGACACCTCAGCGTATATCTGTGTATGAAGCTTTGTTATCTCTTAAGCATCCTTCTGCAGAAGCAGTGCTTGAGAGGGTAAGAAGTATCTTGCCGACTGTAACTGTCGCTACGGTTTATAATACGTTAGATTGTTTTGCAAAAGCTGGAGTGATAGAAAGAGTATTGACTGTTGATAATAAAATGTATTTCGATACGAATCTAAGCCGGCATTATCATTTATATAGTGAAGAAACTCATGAGATACAGGATTTTTATGATAATGAGTTGTCCGAATTGATTCGGACATTTATCCAAAATAGAAAAATTCCCGGATTTGAGTTGAAGGATGTGAAAGTACAATTGATAGGAAATATAGAGAATTACTAATTAAATTAAAAACAAGATTATGGAAAAGAGTATTAAGGGAACAAAAACAGAACAGAATTTGTTAAAGTCATTTGCAGGAGAATCTCAGGCAAGAAGCCGATATACGTTCTTTGCAAGTGTGGCAAAAAAAGAAGGTTATGAACAAATTGCCGGAGTATTTATGGAAACGGCAGAACAGGAAAAGGAGCATGCAAAAAAATTCTTCAAATATCTTGAAGGGGGTATGGTCGAGATTACTGCATCTTATCCGGCCGGTGTTATTTCTACTACGGTTGAAAATCTGAAGGCAGCAGCTGACGGAGAAAATGAAGAATGGGCAGATTTATATCCTGAGTTCGCTCGAATTGCTGAAGAAGAAGGCTTTCCTGCTATTGCGGTAACATTTAAGATGGTTGCTAAAGTAGAAGCCGAACATGAAGCTCGTTATCGTAAATTGTTGGCAAGAGTAGAAGCCGGAAAATTCTTTGAAGAAGATGAAGAAATAGAATGGCAATGCCGCAATTGCGGATATGTACATAAAGGCAAGAAAGCTCCGGAAAAATGTCCGGCATGTGCTCATCCGCAAGCTTATTTCGAGCGGAAAAAGAATAATTATTAATTATATAGAGTATGAAAGAAAAGGAAAAGATTCAATTAACTACTCAAGCAGGTGTCCCTGTTGCGGATAATCAGAATATTCTAACTGCTGGAGAGAGAGGTCCTGCTTTGTTGCAAAATGTCTGGTATATGGAGAAGTTGGGGCATTTTAACCGAGAACGTATTCCAGAACGGGTGGTACACGCAAAAGGCTCAGGAGCATATGGAAATTTAACCGTTACCGAGGATATAACCCGATATACGAAAGCAGCTCTATTTTCTGAGGTAGGTAAAAAAACAGATCTTTTCCTTCGCTTTTCTACTGTTGCCGGAGAACGAGGTGCGGCAGATACCGAACGGGATGTACGTGGATTTGCTGTTAAGTTTTATACGGAGGAAGGAAATTGGGATTTAGTAGGAAACAATACTCCAGTATTTTTTATCAGAGACCCGTTAAAATTTCCTGATTTTATTCATACACAGAAGAGAGATCCGAAAACTAATCTGCGTAGCAATACTGCCATGTGGGATTTTTGGAGTCTTTCTCCTGAAACTCTGCATCAGGTGATGATTTTGATGAGCGATCGGGGTATTCCTCAAGATTATCGTCACATGCATGGTTTCGGAAGCCATACTTATAGTTTTATTAATGCTGAAGGAGAGCGTTTTTGGGTGAAATTCCATTTTAAAAGTTTACAAGGCATTGCTAATTTCACCGATTCGGAGGCTGCGTCTATTGTTGCAAAGGATCGTGAATACTCACAGCGAGACCTATTTGAAAATATTGCGAAAGGAAATTTCCCCAAATGGCGTTTCTGCATTCAGATAATGACAGAAGATGAGGCTCGTAACCGAAAAGAAAATCCGTTTGATTTGACGAAAGTGTGGAGTCAAAAAGAGTATCCTTTGATCGATGTCGGAATTCTTGAGTTGAACCGGAATCCGGAAAACTATTTTGCAGAAGTTGAGCAAGCTGCATTCAATCCGGCAAGTGTCGTTCCGGGAATTTCGTTTTCTCCGGATAAGATGTTGCAAGGACGTTTGTTCGCTTATGCTGATGCGGCACGTTATCGTTTAGGAGTGAATTCGGATACGATACCGGTAAATAAGCCTATATGTCCTGTTCATAATTATCATCGTGACGGTTATATGCGAGTTGATGGAAATAATGGCGCTCAGGTTAATTATGAACCGAATAGTTTCGGAGGACCGACGGATGACGGGAAATTCAATGAACCTCCTTTGACTTTAGATGGAGATGCTTGGAATTATGATAACCGGAAGGATAAGGATTATTATTCTCAGCCCGGAGCATTATACAGGCTTGTGCCTGACGATGAAAAGTTGCGGATTCATTCTAATGTAGCGGCGGCTATGCAGGGAGTTCCAGAAGAGATACAGATACGGGCTGTAGCCCGTTTTTATCAAGCTGATGAAAATTGCGGCAAAGGTATAGCCGAACAGCTCGCTATTTGCCTTGATTCGGTTTTGGATGAAGTTAAACGGCAAAAAGAGTTAGGTTATTGATGATATAATTAAGAGTGTTTGCGATTAAGTCCGGACACTCTTTTTTCAATATTTTTTGAAATGGAGTTTTTAGAAGAGTATCATTTATTGGGATTGGTTATCGGGGTTTCTACATTTTTAATTATAGGTTTGTTTCATCCTATAGTAGTGAAAGTTGAATATTATTGGGGAACTCGTTATTGGTGGGTGTTTTTACTGTTGGGTATTTTAGGTGTGGCAGGTTCTTTGATAACAGATAATGTATTGTTCGCTGCTTTGCTCGGAGTTTTTTCTTTTTCATCGTTTTGGACTATAAAAGAAATATTTGAACAGGAAGAACGGGTACGGAAAGGATGGTTTCCTAAGAATCCGAATAGAGTGTATTCTTGGGATAATGAATCAAATAAAACGGAGTAATTGCCTTTTTATTATATTCCAAATATTCCTAAACCGATTATTTTTTTATAATTAACATCAGAAATTTTTTCAAGATGGCAAAAAAGATGTATCTTTAGGCACTAATTAAGGAATCTGTTCAAGGAGAGGAAAATATGAAAACTATAAAACTACTCATTTTTACGTTGTTGGTATCTTGGGCTGTAGTTCAGGTATCTGCTCGTCAGGAGTCTGTTTATGGGCAAGATTTTTTCCGGACGGCAGATAATTATATGCCTATGTCTGCTGAAGTCAACATGGTACAAAATGATTTACCCGAAGATTCTGTTCAAATATATGCCAGTAATGGTTCTATTTATGTTCGCTCTTCCAAAAAAGTCAAAGTCAAAGTTTATACTATTGTAGGTAGTTTGGTAATGGATACGTATGCTGGTCCTGGATTGTCTGAACTTCAGCCTAAATCAAGAGGACTTTATTTGGTAAGTGCCGGGGGGGTTACTCAAAGAGTGACAGTCTGATTTTAACTTCTGTTTTTTTAGTATTTATTGCTTGCTTCTTAATAAGTAAAAGTAGAGTTTTTGGAAATTTAAAAAGGAGGATCTCTATTTTAGAGAAGGGAGTAATAACTCTCTATGAAGATAAATATTGATTTTAGGAAAACTATAATTTGTTGAGGACGAAAGAACTGTAAATTATTTTTAGAGGCTGTCTAAATTTTATTCGAGTTAAATTTGGAAGTTTCTTTCGAGGATGCTTTTCTGGTTTTATAAGGATAATAGCAGACTATCTGACAAGTGAAAACGGAAAAAAGATCGGAAGAAAACATAAGCGTGACCTAATAATATTTTTTGCATCGGAAAATTTGAACAAATTCAGAAGTCTCTCTTTTGTCAAATCGACAATAGAGAGACTTCTGAATTTGCTTATTTTACAGGAATTTTATCTATACGTCTTTGATGTCTTCCTCCTTCAAATTCTGTATTTAAGAATGTTTCAGCGATTTTTTCGGCTTCTTCGTTTTTTATAAATCTACCCGGCATTACGCAAATATTTGCATCATTATGAAGGCGGGCAAGCTTTCCTATCTCTTCATTCCAGCAAAGGGCAGCTCTGATTTTTTGGTGTTTATTTAATGTCATGTTAATGCCGTTTCCGCTCCCGCAGAATGCAAATCCCGGGTAACACTCTCCTGATTCTATTGCATTAGCAAGAGGATGAGCAAAATCTGGATAATCGACACTTTCACAAGAAAATGTACCGAAATCTTTAATTTCGATTCCTTTTTCGATTAAAAATTGTTTGATAAATTGTTTCATTTCAAAACCAGCATGATCACTTGCAAGACCTACCGGAATATTTTTTTTGAGGATGCTCATAACGTATAATAAGTATATATTTTCTGTTACAAATGTAAACAAAAAAATGAGTTTTATGTTGGCTTGAAATGGAAATATTTATAGAGATTACAAGCTCTTTTCCCGATTTTTTATTAGTTTAAATCGGTATCGGATACAAGAAGGTATTTCGTGACTATAATGCGTTACATACACTAAGGTTTTTCCCGGTCGTTCACAAAAATTTTCTATAATTTTTCTGACACGGCATTTATTACTGATGTCTAGACCGTGTAGAGGCTCATCTAAAATTAATAGATCCGGGTCTTTTACAAAAGCTCGGGCTAACAATATCAATCGCTGTTCTCCCGAAGATAGAGTAAGAAAAGGCCTGTTATATAAAGTTTCGATTCCAAAAGTGTGCATCCAGGCCAGTGCGATATTTTCCTGTTCTGGGGAACATTTTCGGTATAGTCCGATAGAATCGAAAAATCCAGAACCTACGATTTGTATAGCAGGAACATTTTCTGTATAGTATAAATGCATTTCTGGCGATACATATCCGATCCTGTTTTTTATTTCCCAGATGCTTTCTCCAGAGCCTCGTTTCCGATCGAACAAAAAAAGCGTATTTGCATAAGATTGAGGATTATCGGCATAAATAAGACTCAAGAGTGTAGATTTTCCTGCCCCGTTTTCTCCCAGTAGTACCCATTTTTCGCCGTTTTTTACTTCCCAGTCTAATCCTTTAAGTATTGGGTGTGATCCGTAAGAGATATTGATTTTCTCCATTCGAAATGTTACATTGTGTTCTGACTTTTTACGAGTAGGATCAGGAAGTCGTATTTGGTTGTGAACTTCAGGAAAGAGGTTATTCCTTAAATCGTTATTTTGTAAAAAATCATTGCGGGATATAGGATCATAGCAGACACGATTTCGGACGGGAAGAATATGAGTAATCATTTCTGGAATGTCATCCGGATTGGATAGAAGCAGAATGACTTGAAATTCTTTCATTTCGGACATTTGTGTTAACATTTCTGTTAACAGAATTCTAGAAGTCGCATCTAATCCGATGAAAGGATTGTCAAGAATCAGTATTTGTGGATGAGTAAGCAATGTTCTTATAATTAGAAATTTACGTAATTCTCCACTTGATAGATAGATAACTTTCTTGTCTAACATTTCTTCTATTCGGAATTGAATAAATAATTCCCGGATAGATATTTCATCATAATTGTTCGATAATAGTTCTCTTATTGTCTGAATTCCTTCACTCTCGGAGGAATGCCACCGTTGTTGATAGAAAGTTGTACGACTGTCTGTAATAGAATGAATGTCTTTGAAAGTTATAGTTTTTATTACATCGGATGTTTTGCCGGGATAATTATTGATAATTTCTCCCTCTTTCAGGGCATATTTCCCTTGTAAAAGTCCGGCTATTATACTTTTTCCTGCACCGTTAGGACCTATAATCGCCCATTGTTCGTTTGGCTTTATACACCAGTTTAGCGCTTTTTTAAATCGTATTTCTGGTAAACGGGGAATAGGATTGTTAAAAACGATACTTATTTCTTTCATTTAAAATTTTGGTTATATTATAATACAAAGGTATGAAAAAACGGTATGTTTCTACAAATGAGAATTGAAGATAATTATTTAGATTGGCTCTTAAAATCTATGATGTTGCTAAGTTTCTGTGCTTAATATAAAAAAGCATAATGTAAGATTATAATTTTAAGAAAACTATCGTGTGTTAAAACGTTTTGTTATAAATTTGTCCTGTTTATGACTTATGAATCGAATATATTTCGGTTTACTGTCAAACACATTGAGACTTTGCTTGTTATTAAGAATAGGTATTTATCGAATGTATGAAAGAGGTTCGGATGATTATATGTATTATTCTGATATGTTCAGAAGGAGTTATAGTTTCGGCATCTGCTTGTCCGGTTTCCGAATCGTTTTTCTTGTCAGCTACCGATTCTGTGGAACAGACATCAGTTGTCATTGCAGAGCCTTTTAATGCAGATACTGTTATCGGTTCGTCTTTGTCTTTGAGTTTAGATACGGCTGAGGTTAAGAAAAAAACTTCTTTTTTTCGTCGTTTCTTGAATTATTTTAATGATGCCAATAAACCGAAGCCCCGTAAGAAATTTGATTTCAGTATAATTGGAGGACCTCATTATTCGAGCGATACTAAACTCGGACTCGGATTAGTTGCTGCCGGGCTTTATCAAGGAAAAGATACTTTGATGCAGCCCTCGATGGTATCTTTGTATGGGGACGTATCTACGACCGGATTTTATCTTTTAGGAGTAAAAGGAACCCATTTTTTCCCAGAAGATAAGTACCGTTTGTTATATAATTTGTATTTCTTCTCTTTCCCCGGATATTTTTGGGGGACGGGATATGAAGCCGGAAGTAATGATGATAATAAAGGAAGCTATAAGCGTATTCAGAATCAGGTCAAAATAGATTTTCTTTTTCGTTTGGCCAATAACCTTTATGCAGGACCTTTGGCAAGTTTCGATTATGTTGCAGGGTCGAATTTTGAGAAGCCTGAAACATTGAACGGAGCTGCTAAATCGACATTGTCGGTTGGAGTAGGAGGTTCGATTTCCTACGATACGAGAGATTTTCAGACTAATTCGTATAAAGGAGTCTATTTGAAGTTGGAACAAAGTTTATCTCCCTGTTTTCTTGGGAATAAAGATGTTTTCTATACGACCGATGTATTGGCTGATATTTATCAGAAAGTATGGAAAGGTGGAATTTTAGCAATTGATATTCATGCTAAATTCACATTCGGAGATACACCTTGGACCATGATGCCTAAACTGGGAGGTTCACTCCGTATGAGAGGATATTATGAAGGTCAATACCGAGACAGAAATGTCGGAGAAATTCAAGTAGAACTCAGACAACATGTCTGGAAACGGAATGGAGTTGTTTTTTGGGTCGGAGCAGGAAATGTATTTCATGATTTCAGATCGTTTAAATGGTCTCATACATTACCCAATTATGGTCTTGGATACCGTTGGGAATTTAAAAAACGAGTTAATGTCCGTTTGGATTATGGCTTCGGAAAAGGACAGTCAGGTTTTTTGTTTAATATAAATGAGGCATTTTAAGAAAAAAATATCGGATTGGTTAAGTAAGCAGCAAAATTTATATATACTGTTTATGATTATATTGATGATACCGACTTGCCTTCTTTTATATACAGAAGAAATGAGTATGGCGATGCGAGTAGCATACTTTTTTCTGCCTTTGTCGGTCTATATGGGATTGCTTGCTATGCGGCAGAAGCCGGGAATAGTGTTGTTATGGCTTTCTTTACTTTTGTTGCTCGGGGCTTTTCAGGAAGTATTGCTTTATTTATTTGGAAACTCTATCATTGCTTCCGATATGTTTCTAAATTTGTTTACGACCAGTACTGGAGAAGCTTCCGAATTATTAAGTAATCTTATACCGGCGTTGATATTGGTCTTTTTTGTATTTTTCGGTGCGATTTATTTGGCGTTTCATTCCATTCGTATAGAGGACCGTTTGCATGTGAGCGTCCGGAAAAAATTGGTTATTATAGCAGTCTGTAGTTTATTGATCGGTTTTATAGGGGGTGTGACGGCAAAAGTTCAAGAACCGAACGAAAATGTATTATTAAATATATATCCGGTTAATGTATTCTATAATATGAAATTTGCCAGAGAAAGTTGGCATAAAAGTAAAAATTATAGAAAAACTTCAGAGTCGTTTTCATTTCAGGCTAAATCTCGGCATCCGTCAAACGATAAAGAAATTTATGTCTTGGTAATCGGGGAAACTTCACGTTCGGAGAATTGGAGTTTATACGGATATGAGAGAGAAACCAATCCTCGGTTGTCAAAAGAAAAATCATTGGTATGTTTTACCGATGTCGTTACGCAATGTAATGCGACTCATAAAAGTGTTCCCTTGATTTTGTCTGCGGCATCGGCCGATAATTTTGAAATAATATATAAGCAGAAAAGCATTATTACGGCTTTTAAGGAAGCCGGTTTCAAAACGGCATTTTTGTCAAATCAAGTGCCGAATAATACTTTCACCGATTTTTTTTCAAGAGAAGCCGATGTCGTAAAATTTTTGAGAGGTGATCCTTTAGCTATCAGCAATAACCCTTTGGATCATGATTTGTTACCTTTGTTAGATAATTTTATAGCGAAAGGTGGCAATAAGCAGTTTATCGTATTGCATACTTATGGGTCACATTTTAATTATTGTGACCGTTATTCCGACAAATTCAAAGTATTTATCCCTGACAACAGCGTAAATCTTGAATATCGGCATCGTGACTTGTTGGTTAATTCTTATGATAATTCGATTTTGAGTACTGATGATTTTTTAGCATCTGTTATCGATAAGTTGAGAAATACCGGAGCTGTGACATGTATGTTTTATCTTCCCGATCATGGTGAAGATATTATGGATGATGATCGGCATCGTTTTCTTCATGCGTCTCCGTGTCCTACATATTATCAATTGCATATTCCTTTTTTAATTTGGTTCTCGGATGAATATAACGCTCGTTACCCCGAAGCGATAAAAAATGCTGTTGTGCATCATTCGTCTCCTATAACTACAAGAGCTGCGTTTCATACAATGCTCGATTTAGGAGGCGTTGCTACAGCTCATTTCAATTCGGTATTTTCGGTTGTGAATGCAGGCTTCTCTCCTCGTAAAAGAAGTTATTTGAATGATCATAATCTTCCTGAATCGCTTGATAATTGCGGACTTGAAGGAGAAGATGAAGCTATGTTTAGAAAAAAAGGAATGGTATTTCCTTAGTCTTGTTAAATAAAGTGCTGTTTAACAATGAGGATATTTACTGTTTTGTTTCTTAAAAAAATGCGATTAAGTATAGGAATAGTTGCCTTTTCAAAATTTTTAGCTTAAATTTGAATCATTGAAAAACAAAAGAAATTGTAGAGGATGGCTTACTCTTGTTGGAAAATCAATACGTTGACCATTTTATTCGTCATGTTGTTTTCTCTTTTTGTCATACCAGTTTATGCTCAATCGCAGAAAGAGGTATTTGATATATCGAAAGGTAGATTGACGCAAACTTGGCCTTCGAAGGATATGCAAAAGTTGTTGCCTTCACTTTCTGTGGATTCGGGACAGTCTGTTGTGGATCATTTACTTGAGTATGCTTTTCAATTTAAGGGACGTCCGTATTGCAGAGGAAGTAAAGGTCCGTCGAGTTTTGATTGTTCAGGTTTTACGTATTATGTGTTTAAAAAAATCGCGTTAAAATTGAATGCATCTTCGGCTGCTCAATATTTGCAAGGAATATCTGTTGATAAGGAGGATATCCGGCGAGGAGATCTTGTGTTTTTCAAAGGACGCAATAGTTCTTCTTCACGAGTAGGACATGTAGGCTTGGTATCAGAGGTTTTGCCCGGAGGAAAGTTTAAATTTATACATGCTTCTTGTTCAAAAGGAATTTGTGAAGAATCGAGTGATGCCCTTTATTATGCCAAACGTTATGTAGGAGCGAGGAGAGTGATTGAAAGTGACCATTCTTCGGTTTTATTACAAGAATAGACTAACGACTATATATATGAAGATAGAAGCAGGACAGACCTTGTTTGAAAGGTTTGTCCTGTTTGGTTTAAAAATAGTTTGTTCTTATTTCAGGCCATTATCTAAAAAACTATAAACAATTATTTCATTTTCAAATTAATTATATACATTTGTAATCGATATATTGATGTTTATATCATTGATTTTGTGTCGAATCAATACAATTTTTATAGCTGTTTATTCGGTAAAAACAGATAAACTTCCTTTAATTTTAAGAGGTATCGGAAGCCCGTAAAAATGATCATGTCGTTTTCAGAATTAGAAATAGAGTGATAATTAAATAATATATATGTATGAAAAGAACCTTTGTCGGATTATTGTTAGCTGTGTATATAGGAGGTCTGATGCAACCGATAAAAGCTCAAACAAAGGATAATTTGAAAGGCGAAATATCCTTATCCGGAGCTTTTGCTTTGTATCCTATGGTGGTTAAATGGGCGGAAGAATTTAAAAAAATACACCCGAATGTGCGTATTGATATTTCTGGAGGTGGTGCTGGAAAAGGAATGACGGACGCTTTAGCTAAAGTCGTCGATCTCGGAATGGTTTCCAGAGATGTTCATGATGTCGAATTTAAAAAAGGGGCAGTTGCTTTTGCTGTTGTTAAAGATGCGGTAGTACCTACTGTCAATGCTGCCAATCCTTTAATTCGGGATATTAAAGCTAAAGGGCTTAAGCGTAATGTAGCTTTGAGTTTGTGGAGTGGAAAATGTAAGACATGGGGAAATGTGTTGGGTACTACCTCCAAAGTGCCTGTGCATGTTTATACCCGTTCTGATGCTTGTGGAGCGGCGGAGACTTGGGCTGCTTGGTTCGGGAAAAGACAAGAAGACCTTGAGGGAACTGCAGTGTTTGGAGATCCGGGCGTGGCTTCGGCCGTACAAAAAGATAAGGTTGGGATAGGATTCAATAATATAGCTTATGCTTATGATCAGAAAACTCGACGACCTTATGCCGGACTTGCCATTATTCCATTGGATGTTAATGGGAACGGGAAAATAGACCCGGAAGAAAAGTTTTATGATAACAGTTTGTCATTGATTAAAGCTATAGTTAGCGGAAAATACCCTTCTCCTCCTGCACGTAATCTGTTTTTGGTTTCTAACGGAGTCCCTAAAAAACCTGAGGTTATTGAATTTATAAAATATATATTGACTGAAGGTCAGAAGTATGCTAATGCTACCGGATATATAGGTTTGTCTAAAATTACGATTAATCAGGAGCTTGCTAAACTGAAAAAATAAAATGATGGCTGTTTCTTTGTTGAGAAAAAGATTATTAAAGGATAAAATGACAAAATCGTTCATGTTTATATTGACGGTTTTGTCATTGCTTGTATTGGTCTTTATGGGAGTGGGGCTTTATATGAAGTCTCGGATGATATTGAATGAACATTCCTTATGGGATTTATTGACCAATGCCGATTGGAAACCTTTAAGCGAAGAATTCGGTTTCCTTCCGTTCATTATAGGTACTTTGGAGGTAACCGCTCTTTCTATACTTATTGCATTGCCTATTTCTTTGCTATCGGCAATTTATCTTTCCGAATATGCCCATTCTTGGACAAAACGGGTCGTTTTTCCTGTATTGGATATTTTGGCGGGAATTCCTTCCGTAGTATTCGGTGTATGGGGTACATTAATTATCGTGCCTTGGATTGCAGATAAGTTAGGACCTCATTTTGTAGAATATACCAGCGGATATACTGTATTGGCCAGCGGGATAGTGCTTGGGGTAATGATATTGCCTATTTTGGTAAGCCTTTTTATCGAAATATTTACTATTGTTCCTCAGGACTATAGGGATGCGGCAGCATCTTTAGGTGCGACTAAATGGCAAATATCGACTAAAGTAATTCTTCGAAAGTCGATGCCGGGAATAATTGCTGCAGTAGTGTTGGCTATTTCTAAGGCTTTCGGAGAGACGATCGCAGTATTGATGGTTTGTGGAAATTATGCAGAGATTCCGCATTCCCTTTTCGATCCGTGTTACCCTCTTCCGGCTCTTATAGCTAACAATTACGGAGAGATGTTGTCGTTGCCTTTGTATGAGTCGGCATTGATGTTTGCAGCATTTATTTTGTTTTTTATCATTTTGGTATTCAATTTGGCATCACGAATGATGTTGCAGCATGTCGAGAAAAAATTTAAGTTGTAAAGGGGGAGAGAACTAAAATGAAAATGAAATTTATTGTAGAGAAGATATTTTATATTTTGATGGTGCTCTCTTTATTATTGGTTTTTGCATTTTTAGGGAGCATTCTGATAACGATTATAAAGAACGGATGGCCGGCTATGTCTTGGGATATGGTGACAAAATTGCCGGGTGGAGGTTTTTATATAGGAAAAGAAGGTGGAGTCTTGAATGCTATTGTGGGTTCTGTGTATATTGTCGGGGCTTCTACTGTATTAGGCTTGTGCATCAGTATTCCGATAGTATTTTTTGTCAATATTTATTTGAAGAAAGATTCGAAGTTGGCGAATTTAACACGTTTGTCTTTTGATGTATTATATGGAATTCCATCTATCGTGTATGGTGCATTTGCATTTACGATTATGATTTTTTTCGGATTACGAACCTCTTTGTTGGGAGGTATTATTGTAATAACATTGTTGATTATTCCTATATTTGTCCGGTCGATGGATGAAGTTGCCAGACAATTGCCTAAAGAATTGCTTGATGCTACTTATTCGCTCGGAGCGACTCGGTTAGAAGCTATTAAAGTCGCTATACGACAGATTGCTCCGGGAATTGCGACAGCAACATTGCTTTCTGTCGGTCGAGCTATCGGTGATGCTGCCGGAGTCATGTTTACTGCCGGTTTTACCGATAGCATACCTACTTCGTTGAATCAACCGGCGGCAACTCTTCCGCTTTCTATATTTTTCCAATTAAGCAGTCCTACTCCTGAAGTACGGGAGCGGGCTTACGCTGCAGCTCTTTTGTTAACTATTATCGTATTGATATTAAGTATTATAGGTCGGATGATTACTTATAGATTCTCAAAAAATAAAATAAAATAATGGAGAAAGACAGTTCTAAGTTCACAAATGCTTTTAATCGTTTTGAAGAGTGGCGCAATAATGTTAGTAAAACCGCTTCTGATAAGATCGGAGAAGAGTTAAATTTAGGATCGGATACGAAAAAAGATGCTACGATCGATATAGAAAAATTGAATATTTATATCCAGAATAATCATATTCTGAAAGACATAAGCTTACAACTGCATGATAAAAAAATTACCTGTATTATAGGTCCTTCGGGGTGTGGAAAAACGACATTGCTGAAAAGTATAAACAGAATGATAGATACGACCGAACATGTACGTGTGGAGGGACGTGTTTTTGTGGACGGAGAGGATATTTACGATAAAAAAGCTGAGATTACGCATATTCGTAAAAAGATAGGTTTACTTTCTCAGCGTCCAACGCCGTTGCCTATGTCTATTTATGATAATATTACGTTCGGTTGCCGGATACATGGCATGAGAAATAAAAAAACTTTAGATAAGGTTGTCGAAAAATACCTTCGTGCTACCGGTTTGTGGGATGAAGTGAAAGATCGTTTACATACTCCTGCTTCGGCTCTTTCTATCGGGCAGCAACAGCGTTTGTGTCTGGCAAGAGGTTTGGCTGTCGAACCGCAATTTATTTTAGCGGATGAGTCAACGTCCGCCCTTGATCCTATTTCCAGTAAAAATATAGAGGATCTGTTTATGAAATTGCGTGAGCGTTATGGAATTATTATGGTAACTCATACGCTTCGTCAGGCTTTGCGTATCGCTGATTATGTAGTATTTATGTATATGGGTGAGATGATAGAACAAGGGACTGCAGACGAATTGTTCAATCATCCTAAGCATGAATTGACTAAGCAATATTTAAGCGGGGTGTTCAGTTAAAAATCGATGGTCATTAAAATAATGGAAGATACACATATTTGTTTCCTTTAAAATTTTCGGAACATTCAGTAAATAGTATAAAATTAGCCAACTAATTCATACACAAAGTATT
>NZ_CEVCIF010000052.1:0-26057 GCF_982245605.1 Coprobacter fastidiosus
GGTGTCGTCATTTCTTTTCACCATAGCATAGGGTAGCGATTTCTTTTCGGTTATTCTGAAAGGGATCTCTTTCATGGCATACTCGTCGAAGGTTTTATATACTCTATAAGTATCTCGCTTGTATCCTGAGCATGCAGATAAAGCTAAGATTGTCAGTGCGATAATGGTGTTTCGGGTTTTCATTGCTTTGTAGGGTTATTTGAATAAAGCGATATCAATATCATAATACGGTTCAGATAGAGTCCAGATTGCTATTACAATATGCTTTTTCCATATCGTGTTTTTGAGAACTGTTACATTCGGTAAGCAGGAGCTGTAATCCCAATAGAAGGTAAAAAAGTTTTTCATAATGTTTTATCTGTTTTTATTTTATTCCGCTTTAGGTACTTTTGCTTCGTATATGATACTTCCTCCTCTATACATATCTATTATACCTAAATTACTCATTTTATATACAGAGAATAATTCTCCTAATCTGTAATTTGTTCCGGCAGGTTTTTCATAGATATAAAGGGTGTCATTTCGTAATATTTTGTTATAATACGAATAATGTATGGGTTGAATTTTTTTTGAAGTATAATAGGGATATTTTTCTGAATAGAGGGATATGAAATTTTTTATACTATCCAGCCGGTTTGATTCGGAAATCCTAAAAGTGTCGGGAACGGAAATATAAACTTCATTATTACGTGTATGTCTGGTTAAAGATATTGATTCAAGTATTGAGTTTCTGATATTATATTTGTATTCCCAAATCGTGTCGTTTTGTATATATCTTTCGGTATATGTTGGGACAGTATCACATAGGGTAAAATAGTATAGAATCGGGTCGGTTTGGTATTTTTTTAGGTTATACCAATATTCCCCTTTGTTTATATATACAATGGATTGATTTTGGGTTGTATCGGCGAAGCACAAAAGTACCCGTATGGTGTCGTCATTTCTTTTCACCATAGCATAGGGTAGCGATTTCTTTTCGGTTATTTTGAAAGGGATCTCTTTCATGGCATACTCATCGAAGGTTTTATATACTCTATAAGTATCTTGATTGTATCCTGAGCATGCAGATAAAACTAAGACTGTCAGTGCGATAATGGTGTTTCGGGTTTTCATTGTTTTGTAGGGTTATTTGAATAAAGCGATATCAATATCATAATACGGTTCAGATAGAGTCCAGATTGCTATTACAATATGCTTTTTCCATATCGTGTTTTTGAGAACTGTTACATTCGGTAAGCAGGAGCTGTAATCCCAATAGAAGGTAAAAAAGTTTTTCATAATGTTTTATCTGTTTTTATTTTATTCCGCTTTAGGTACTTTTGCTTCGTATATGATACTTCCTCCTCTATACATATCTATTATACCTAAATTACTCATTTTATATACAGAGAATAATTCTCCTAATCTGTAATTTGTTCCGGCAGGTTTTTCATAGATATAAAGGGTGTCATTTCGTAATATTTTGTTATAATACGAATAATGTATGGGTTGAATTTTTTTTGAAGTATAATAGGGATATTTTTCTGAATAGAGGGATATGAAATTTTTTATACTATCCAGCCGGTTTGATTCGGAAATCCTAAAAGTGTCGGGAACGGAAATATAAACTTCATTATTACGTGTATGTCTGGTTAAAGATATTGATTCAAGTATTGAGTTTCTGATATTATATTTGTATTCCCAAATCGTGTCGTTTTGTATATATCTTTCGGTATATGTTGGGACAGTATCACATAGGGTAAAATAGTATAGAATCGGGTCGGTTTGGTATTTTTTTAGGTTATACCAATATTCCCCTTTGTTTATATATACAATGGATTGATTTTGGGTTGTATCGGCGAAGCACAAAAGTACCCGTATGGTGTCGTCATTTCTTTTCACCATAGCATAGGGTAGCGATTTCTTTTCGGTTATTTTGAAAGGGATCTCTTTCATGGCATACTCATCGAAGGTTTTATATACTCTATAAGTATCTTGATTGTATCCTGAGCATGCAGATAAAGCTAAGACTGTCAGTGCGATAATGGTGTTTCGGGTTTTCATTGTTTTGTGGGTTTATTATAGTTCCAAAAAAAAGTTCCGTTTTTATCGATACGGAAATGATATATATTTTTTATTTCTTCACCTCGTATAATGATTTTAAAGCTGGTCGCTATATCGTTAATTTGGCTCGTTTTTTTTTGACTAAAGAGGCCTTTATCGTAGTTATAGTCTGTTGTTAGCTTTTGATCCGAAGTTACTACCGATTTGGCTTGTGTGTGGTCAGATATATTTTGTAACATCTCTAGACCATTTGCATTTTCATCTTTAGTTACATCGCAGGCATTGATAAAGACATTTTTTCCTTGTAATCCTTCTCTTAAAGAAGAGAAATTGGTATTTTCATTGATTTCTTCTTCACCGATACTGGTTTTCCCAGGACTTCCGTGTTGCGTAATGGAAAAAGCATTTACCGATGTTTTCATTTCTTTCAATTGTGCCAATCCTTCTTGAAAATCTTTCATATTATCAACTATCATGATCGGCATATTGATGCCTATAGCATGTTTATATACATTTCTTAAAGAGATGTCGTGCATATAATAACCGGTCAGTACCATCATTACACCGTAATGCTGATTTGGATTTGTCTGTCTGAATTCTAGTTTCATCCCGTCCGGATCAATATAATTTACCGGATCTCCGCCACAATAAATATAAGGGCTTAGATCATAAAATTCTTCGGTTTTGGGATCGGGAGTGGTAAATCGGACAGTCAGGCGGGGATCATACCAACGTGCAGAATAATCGTACCAACCTAATCCGTGCATGGTTTCGTGCTCTTTCCCGTTATACCGTTTACGGTCATCGGTTTGCGGTTCAAGTCCGTCGATATCCCCGTGCATGGCTCCTTCGGGATAGTAATCGTAGTTATAACATAGCCGGTTGCCGTTCAGCACGGCACGTATATTCCCCTGATGGTCGTGAATATACTGGTAAAAAGTATATTCAGGCTCGCTACCGTTTCCTTTACCGACTTTTATATAACCGTCGGGTATATATATTTTGCTTAATGCTCCGTTCTCATATAGATAATTTCCGCAATAGTCGGTACTGTCGGTATATTGCATATCGTTTTCTGAAACGGGCATCGTATTTCCTACAGGAACAAAAAGGTTGTGAGCCGAAGTTCCGTAACGGGCCTTTAATTTCCGACCGACGGCATCATACGAGAAACCGATGTTCAGACCTTTCTCTTTGAAAGAGATATTATTCGGCAAATTGAGAATATTATAATCGATGTTATCTATACTCCGGTTTTTGTCCTGTACCAGATTGCCATTGTTGTCATAAAAGAATTCCGTTTCTTCCTCTACCATATTTCCGATATTTATATCGTATATGCTGTCGGGTTGTTGTACCGATTTGAGTTGATTCCCGTTATGGGTAAAAGTCAGGTGGTTTATATACCCGTATTTATCTACCCAAGCCTGTGATCCGTCATCATACGTGAATAACTCTTTCCCGATTATGCCTTTTCGTTCGAGATGCGTAATATTGCCGTTTCTGTCATGTGTATAAGATGTCGAGTAGAAATTCAAAGAGTCTGGAGTAAAACCGGCTGATGTCAGCCAGCCTCTATTGTTATAGGAAAAACCGTAACTTTGTTTTTCGGGGCGGGATGCAGAAGTCCATGCTATGGAAGATATGTTTTTGTATCGGTATCCTATTTTTTCTGAAAAATAGGGTGCTGCGTTTAATGTATCTATTCGGTTTATGATATCATAATGGTAATTTATGCTGACATTGTCTGTCAGTTCTTTGTTTTTTACTTGTCCCAGTTCGTCATAAGTTATTCGGTTTATCTGCTTTTCGGCAAGATTATCGATTTGCAGTTTTATTCCGGTCGGTCGTTCTGCATTGTCATACGTATAGGTATAAACCTCTTTTACCGGGTTATTTAAAATAGAGGAAGAATGTGATTTTTCTATTCTTACGGGTTTTCCGGTAAAAGAATATTCTGTGTTTGTAATATCGTAACCGGTTAAGTGATTATTAGACCGGGTCTGTATTTCACGACCTTTCCGGTCATAATAATGTACGGTGACTTTATTGGGAACAGATTTGTCGAAAGAGGCGACAATGCTGCCTGTAAGCAACCCTTGACTGTCGGTGTGGATTTTATCTCCGGTAGTTTGCGAATCGTAAGCCAATCGGTTGCTATGTGAGTCTGTCAGCTTGAGAAAATTGTAATTATCGTAATAGTTTATCGTCAGAATGTTCAGGTCGCCCATCGGACACTCGTTGCTGTATCCTCCGTATTCTCCGGAATTTCCTGTAAATATTTCCGATACTAACATGTCAGCATACACAGTTCGCAGTTCGGCTACACTCCGGTTGTCGGTTAAAGTTCCCGTTAAGAGAGGACGTGATAAATTGTCGTATTTGACGAAGCTCCATTCGTTCCGTTCGCGCTGGTTACCGTCTTGAGTCAATATGGGGCGGTCGGCTTTGTCATAAATAATGTATATAGGTTCGGCACCGGGCAGTTTTTTCTTGATCATCCGGTTTCGGTGGTCATATTCGTAAATATAGGCATATAGATCGAGAGGGTTTCCGGTAGAAAGGGTATATTCCGTACCGGTCATTTTTTCGACAGCAAGAGGAGGAAGTACATATCTTAGATTTCCGTACTGATCATATATGAAATAGGTGTCATAATTTCCCTGAAAGATATCCGGGTATCGGATAAGTACGGTTCTTCCCGTTTTATCCGTGAAATTGTAAGTTTCTGTCAGATTATCGAAAACGTTTTTATTCAATAAAAGATTGGCATCATAAGTCCCGCTCTTTTTAATTCCGTTATTTGTTATTTCGTATTTATTGACTGTTTCATCAGGAAGCCATAGCCCGTTTAAGGTATAATCTTCACTGTATCTGCCTAAATCTTTGGGATACTTTATCAAATGGCAATGGCCTAATGGAGTATCGTCATAAATTTTTTCCGTATATGGTTCTTCTTCATTGTGGAATGATTGAGCAACAGAAACAAATCCCTGAAAGTAAGCCCCGTTATTGGAGGGGACAGGTGTTTTTACCCATTCTTTGATCGCATTTCCCATATTGTCGTATTCTATGGTGGAGATTAAATCCGCTCCCGAAGGGGATATGTTCTTTTCTATGTTTTGAATGATCCTTCCGAGCCCGTCGAAATATTGTATATTGGTCAAGGAATTATCGCTTGTAATGTGTATAGATTCAAGATCTTTGCTCTCTTTTGTCATTATAACGGAAGTTATCGCATTTTTTCCGGTGTAATTTATCGGAAGATTTATCTCGGGACTCTCGTCCATCGACGGTATATTCTCATCGGACGGATTGAGATCGAAATAAAGAGACAGAGGCGATACTTGTCCGTTTTTGAAAAATGAGGCAAAAAATTTGCTGGATCCGTTTTTTACTAAACTGTTGCAGCGTTGTACAGATCGGCATGAATTGATATCGGAAGAGGTGTTGAGAGAGAATAAAACGGAGTCTTTCTTCATATCTATCTGGTCGACACACTTGTCTTTCCAGTCATACAATTTGATATCCGGAACTTTATCGGTCATTAAGAACGTATTTCGGTATATGACTATACGCTTTTCGTTTTCTTTCAATTGTGGAAATATATCTGTTATCTGAAACTGATTATCCTGTCTGTATACACTGAGGAGCATCCCTTTGGGGGGAATGATCAAGGTATCGGGGAACTGAAATTCTTCGTTTAAGAATTCAGACTTTACTTTCCAGTCTTTCATTTCGATCGGTCTTTCCGTCGGATTATAGAATTCGATAAACTGTCCTTGATTATTTGCCGCAATTGAAGACGGTATGCTGTGAAAAATTTCTGTAATTAACAGGTAATCGTCAGGATAGGAGAACCCGAAATCTACCTTAACCGTTCCCTTGTTGGTAATGTCTTTTTCCAGAATCAAATAGTAATCTCCTTCTTTTAGAATAACTTTGAGGTTATTGGTTTTTTTTACAAATAATTGTCTCAATGTGTCATTATACATATACATGTTTACAGCTTGGCTGGTCTTTATAGAAACAGGGACTCCTTCACCTCTGTCTATATTGATTTTGAATTTGGCATCTTTCAGTCCGTTATTATTGTAATCACTGTTACAAGCATCGAATAAAATAGTTTTGTTGTCATAGCGACTTATGTATATCGGGTTATACGTAGGTGGAGTGTTTTGAGTATAATACCCGTAAAAGTAAATGTTTATGAACCCGTCATAAATGTCCGGTTCATTACTTTCTGTAACGATGTAGTAAGTTCCGGGGGGTAAGACTTGGTCGAAAATATTTGTTTCTGTAAATATCGGATTTTCAATGTTATTTTCGGAGTACGCCCGGATACATGTATTTTTACTTGTAGAAGATTCGGTTATAAAGTCTGTTTCGAGATGTATTTTCATAGGAATATTGCCTGAGATATTTATTTTATAAACAATATCTCCGCAATCAGGGTTCGTTCCGGGAAATGTACTGGTATAATTATAGGTATTGTATTGTTTCGAGGAGAAGAGTCCCTCTTTTATCTCTTCGATATAAACCGGTTGTTCATATCCGTTTATTCCGTCTTGCGGACGAAAACTTTCGGCTCGCACTGCTGCCGTTATCGGATAAGGAGCAATCTGCGTATCTATATATAACCGTATTTTGTACGGGTAATATGCTTCTAAGATGCCGGTTATCTCCGGAGCGTAACAGGTGCGGCTCATTTCACTTGTCGCAATCACTTCATCTCCTTTTCGGATCTCTATTCGTGTAATGGCATAATCGGTAGAACCGCACATGTCGATTTTGATACCCATTCGCCGGTTGGCCGTAACGGCTATTTCGGTGATATTGTCGAAAGGATCTTCGTTGATGGTATATACCCCTTGACAAATTTCTCCGTAATTATTGAATGTATAGGATGCTATATCGATCGATATTCCGTATTGTACGGATAGAAAAAATGTAATGACACCTAAAATACATCGTTTCATGGCATGATACTTTAAAATAAAACAGAGGTTATATGTTTTTAGAGACTTTTTAAAACAGTCCGTTTTTCTATATAATTCCCGAAAATTAAATGTATATGATATTCTCCGGGTTGATATTTTTGCATATCGATTTGTCTTGTATGATTTCCGGTGGGTAATGTTTCTTGTGATATTATTTTTATTAGTCTGAATCCTGAATCATATAAATATACCTGAACCGGAGTTTCTTTTTTTAAATGATATTCGATTTTTAAGAAATCTTTGACCGGTTGAGGATAAAGTCTGATATTTTCGACCCATTCGTTATATTCGGGATCTTTTTCTTTTGATGCCGCTATGCTATCTGCCAGTGCTTTTTCAAAGGCCATTTCTTGTAATTCTTTTTCATTTATCGGGTCTGGATTCATATTTGCATTTTCTTCCGGAGGAAAATAGAAAGATGAGTAATATATGTTTTTGCGGGAAGGGTGTATGATTTGAGTTTGTATTGTTTCGAATACAGGATACCGATACCCTCTGGCAAACCATGTATAAGTTTGTTTTTGTATAGAATATTTGTTGGTATCGGTTTGTTGTAAAATCGTTTTATTATGTAACCGTAAAACAGATAATGTATCTCCTTCCGGAGTTATTAGTTTTCCGAAAGCATCAGCTGTCGTTTCTGAATTTCCCGAGATATGCAATGGTAACTTTCCGCAATAATTACCTTTTGCTGCGAGTGGAGAATTGATACTGTCTTTATAATTAAACGGATAGGTCAATTTCAATTCCGGTAAAGTGTAAATCATGCGGGTCGTACCGTTTACATATTTGTCGAGAAACAGGGAATCGCGTGTAATCCTGTAATAATAAGAGGTATTATGGGCGTTCTCTACATAACCGGCTGTATCGGTTTCATTTTCCCGGTATCTGATTTTGTAATTGTCGTCCACTATTTTTAGACTACTGTAATCCCAGAGAATATTTTCACCTGAATTTCCCGGATCTTTATATTCTACTTGCCATTTTAAAAGCCTGTCACCCCATCGGCATTTGTTATGGCTGAGTTTGATGATAGGAGTTTGAGCGAATAGAGATGTTGCAAATCCTACCGTAATAAGCAGTACGATTCCTTTCATGGCAGATTTTATTATATAATTTATGTATATCTATGCTTGAATAGTGAATATCGGGTACTTATTATACAACTATTTAGCAAATATAATCAAAAAAAATAAGAATTGATATGGAAATTGTGTGAAAAAAAATCAACTAAAAAAAGTGTAAAAACCGCTCTTGTGATGATTTTTACACTTTTTAATTTATTTAAGTTCGTGAGAGTTTTTTATTGGAGAATATTATTAAGTCACTTTTGTATCTTCTTCGGGTTTATAACGATGTGGCGGTATTGGAACAGTTTCCCTCTCGAGAGGGAAACTGTATGTTCATGTAGATTTCTCTCAAAACTAATCCGAGTAAAATTTAAACAGACTCTTAAGTTATGGCGCAAAAATAAAAGGGAAGACTTTATCGGTTACTTAAGTCTATTTAAATGGCAATTAAAAAACGGCTTAATACGAAGTTGTTGCTGAAATTTGTGAGGCAGATGAGACTTTTTTAATTTAATGATTAGAGAAATATAATGCTTAAATATAAAAATCGGTGCAGTTTATTTTGATATACGACATTCTGAACTACACCGATTTTTATGAAATGATTATTTATTTAAAATAACCTACCGGATGATTTAAAAAAGGAGTCTGATCTCCCGTAAGTTTCAATGCCTTTTTTAATGCTGCTTTATCCATACTTCCGCGTGGAACGGTTGCCATACCTGTTCCTGCGCAAAATAGCGATATATTTTGAGATACTATTCCGGCATCCATTGCTCCCCAGTCGCTGCTTGTATCAGATACTAAAATGAGACATACCGGTGCTTTTAAAGGTCTTACATCTCCGGAGCTGACGGGTTCGAGTGTATTCTTTTGGGGATTATATAAGTAGCTTCCGTCTGCTGTACAAACATATACTTTTATATCTTGTTTGTTCATTGCCGATGGAGCCGTTCTTTTCCCCGATTCAGGGCGGTTGATACCGTTTGCCGCCCAGCAAAGATCTGAAAGATCTTTAAGACTTAGCTCTTTTGTAGAGAACTCCCGGGTAGATTTTCTGTTTTTTAGTGCTGTCATTACGGCATCTCCTCGTTGCGTGTCCGGGTCATTCAGTTGTATTGTTTTTAGTTCTTTAGCTTGAGCGCATCCGCAAGCTATGATTCCGCAAACCGTGATAGATAATAATAGATTTTTCATCGTGAAGTGTTTTTAAAGAAATTCTAATTGTTTATTTATGAATAAAATTTCGTCATTTGATAAATGCACGTCGGCGGCTCGGGCATTGGAGATTGCCTGTTCTTTGTTACGAGCTCCGGCTAAAGCAATGGTAATGCCCGGGTGATCGATTGTCCAGCGTAGTACAAGTTGAGAAAGGGTAATGCCTTTTTCATCGGCAATCGGTTTTATTTTCGCTAAAAAAGCGTTGGTTCTGATAATACTGTCATCTGTGAAATACGGATTGGTTTTTCGGTGGTCTCCTTTTTTAAAGTTTTGTCCCGGTGTCATTTTTCCTGTCAATAATCCTCGTTCCATAGGACTATAAGCAATTACCGATTTTTCATTTCGGATGCAGAATGGAATGATTTTGTCTTCACTTCCTCGATTTACCATGCTGAAAGGAATTTGGTCAGATATTATATTTACTGCCTTATCAGCTTCCTCAATCTGTTCAGGTGTGTAGTTGCATACTCCGGCATATCGGATTTTCCCTTGTTCGATAAGGCGGGCTACTGCTTCGAATGTTTCCGATATAGGGGTCGTTATATCGGCCCAATGTATTTGATAGAGATCTATATAGTCGGTTTTTAATCGTTTCAGGCTATTTTCACATTCCTGTATAATACTCTCTTTTCCGGCATATTTATAGATATCGATATCTTTCCCCTGATTATTTTGGCTGTGGACATAGAAATTTCCTTTATTCAAGTCCCAACGTAACCCGAATTTTGTCAGTATTTGCACTTTGTCGCGGGGAATATCTTGTAATGCTTCTCCGACAATCTCTTCACTTTCTCCTTGTCCGTATATCGGGGCGGTATCAAAGGAGGTCATACCTTCAGCGTATGCCGCACGCATGGCCTTGATTGCTTCATGCCGGTCTGTTTGTCCCCACATCCAACCCCCTGCAGCCCATGCGCCGAAAGCGATAGCCGATAAAGTAAGCTCTGAATGTTGCAGTTGTCTGTATTCCATAATATATCTGATTTTATAAATGTATGATATATTAATAACAAAATTAAAAGAAGTAAGATTGTTCCCGATATTATTTATTGAATAAAATAGTGTGGTTTTACATAATTTATGATTTGAAAGCAAGGTGTAATCTTCTGAAACAGAAAACAAACATTCTTGTAATATGCAGGAAATATAACTGTTGTTCTTTTGTTAAACGAAAATTAAAATTATTCTATGACAAGAACAAAAGTCTCTACGGTGATTCTGTCGGATGTACATATCGGGTCAGAGCATTCAAAAGTGAAAGAGTTGACTTCTTTCCTGAAAAATATCGATTGTGATAAGCTTATTTTGAATGGAGATATTCTGGATGGGTGGAAGTTGCAGCGAAATCCCTTCGGACGCTGGAAACGTTCTTATACGGAACTTATAAAAGTTATTATGAAAATGATGGAAAAACACGGAACGAAAGTTATTTATGTTCGTGGAAATCATGATGACTTTTTAGATAAGATACTGCCTTTGTCGCTTCCATCCGTTTCATTGGTAAAGGATTATGTACATATATCTCACGGAAAACGTTATTACGTAACGCATGGAGATGTTTTCGATAATATCAGTACACATTTGGTCTGGCTGGCTAAACTTGGAGATTATGGCTATTCAGCTCTCTTGTGGATAAATAGGATATTGAATAATTATCGACGGAAACAGGGAAAACCTTATTACTCTTTTTCACAGTCTGTCAAACACAAGGTAAAATCTGCCGTATCTTATATTTCAGATTTCGAGAAGGAACTGACAGCACTTGCAGCAGCCCGTCATTTCGACGGAATTATTTGCGGACATATTCATCAGCCGGCAAATACATGGTATGGAAATATTCATTATCTCAATTCTGGTGACTGGGTAGAGTCTCTTAGCGCTTTGATCGAGCATGTAGATGGTACGTGGGAGATATATCATTATGAAGAGTGTTTATTTGAAAATGAAGTGTCCGAAAAAACCGCTTGATAAATTGTTCGTTATTTGTTTTTGTTTTATGGGTTATAGTCTAAAAATATATGAAGTATCTGTTTGTTGTACAAGGTGAAGGTCGAGGGCATTTTACTCAGGCGCTGGTAATGCAGGAGCGAATACGGATGAGGGGAGATGAAATTGCGGCTTTTTTGGTCGGGAAAAGCTCTGCAAGACAGTTACCCGATTATTTCCTAAATCAGGCAACAGCACCGGTTATTCAATTCGAGAGTCCTAATTTTTTGCCGGCAGCGCAAAATAAGCGTCCCGGGCTATGGAAAAGCGTATTTTATAATTTGTTGAAGTTACCTGTTTTTATTTCGAATATGAATTTTATTCGGAAACAGATAAAACTATATGAGCCGGACATCGTGCTTAATTTTTATGAGTTGTTGACCGGATTGACTTATTTATTTATGCCTCTTTCGATTCCAATGGTTTGTATCGGACACCAATATATGTTTCTACATCGAAAATTCCGTTTCCCGAAAAAGTCTCCTGTCGAACTTTTCTTTTTGAAATTTTTCACTCGGCTTACTAGTATGGGAGCTGATCGAAGGTTGGCTTTGTCTTTTTATCCCATGGGAGATGATATTTCTCGTCACATTGTTGTCGTCCCTCCGTTGTTACGTTCCGAAGTCACCCGTTTAGAGCCTGTTAAAGGCGATTATATATTGGGTTATATGTTGAATAGCGGCTATCTTTCCGAAATAAGCAAATGGCATGAACATAATCCTGAAGAGACATTGCATTTTTTCTGGGATAAAAAAGATGCAGCCGAAAGGCTGGACATATCTTCTACATTTTCTCTGTTTCGAATTAATGACAAGTCTTTTCTGAAACAAATGGCAGGTTGCAAAGCTTATTCTACCACAGCCGGATTTGAATCGGTATGCGAAGCACTTTATTTGCAGAAACCTGTGTTAATGGTACCTGCACATATAGAACAGGAATGCAATGCTTTTGACGCTTTGCGTGCAGGAGCGGGTATCGTATCTGATAATTTCGATTTGAGTGCATTGTTGCAGTCTGTTGCGATTTACAAACCCAATACCCTGTTTCGAAGATGGGTCGCTAATGCTGATACGCTTATTTTCTCTGAATTAAAAGAGGTTTATTTATCTCATAAATATCCGGAACGAAAAGGTTTGATTTGGAATTATCATGCTTAATTTTTATAATTATCGGCAGCTGTCGAAGATAGTTTGGATATAGAAAAAAAATTGCTTCAATTCTGTGTAGCTTCGTTCTATTGTATTAAATTTGCACTCAATTTTTGGGGATCATTCTGAGAAATATCCATAAATCTTAAAGATTGTCGAACAATTGTTTCAATCTGTCTGTATATTTCTTTAGGATAAAATAATTTATAAGTAGAGAGGAGTACATGAAAAAAGTTCATATTATATCCCTTGGAGACACATATATGTTCCGTTTAGCTGTCGCTTTACGTGAAAAAGGATATAGTGTCAGTTGTTCCGGAGCGGATATTATGGGAGCTGAAGCTGATATTTTGAGGGAGAAAGATATTCTGTTGGCAGACTTACAGCCGATAAACGATCCTTTTAAGGAAAAGATCGACTTTGTCGTTTCTCCGTTGCAGTCGGTTTCTGATCATCCGGAACTTATTCGTGCAAAGGAATCCGGGTTATTGATCCTTTCTGTTCCGGAACTTGTGTTGAGAATGGCAAAAGATAAGATACGTTTGGTTTTTTGTAATCCTCGGCATCCGAACAGAATTATGAGTATGGTTCTGAAAGCCTTGCGTAAGCAAAACATGCGTTGCGATTACGTTGCGTTGAATGAGATTCCGGGTCAGGAGAAACAAATTTCTCTGAGCTATGATGCGCGGATTTCATTATTGGAGGGAGATGCTTTTCTTGAAGAGAAGCCATTGGCTCACCAGCAATATAAACCGCATATATTGATCATGTCCGATTTGTTGTGGCATCCGACGAAAACGCATTCGACTTTCGAATCTTATGTCGATTTCTGGAAGGGCATGGTCGCTTCGATCGAGCGGGACGGGAAATTTATATATAATCAGAATATTCCTTTACTTCAGGATTTGGCAGATACGGTCAGAGAGGATATAACAGCCGTTCCCTATTTACCACATCCTATTGTAAGAACAGACGATAATATCGAGTTGGAAACCCGTTATGGACGAGTACCTGTAACATTATTTGATGAAGAATTTTTGGGCGATATCAATGCTGCCCGTTTAGCTTGTCGTCACTTAGGGGTGAATGATAAAGAGTTTTATGCGATTTTTGAATGTATATTCGGAAATTGTTAAAAATAAATTGTTTATTTGTTCTCCGGATAAATTTTGAAATATGATTATAGCCAGCCAAAAAAGGAAAGAAAATATCGCTGAGTATTTGCTCTATATGTGGCAGATCGAAGATATTATCCGGGCATATAAACTGGATATCGATACTATCGATGAACAGATTGTCTCGAAATATAATGTTCCGGATGATAAAAAGAAAGAAATTCGGGAGTGGTATGAGAGCCTTATCGATATGATGAGACGTGAAGGTGTGGTGGAAAGCGGACATCTTCAGTTGAATAAAAATGTTATTATCGATCTTACCGATTTGCATCTGGCTTTATTGAAGTCACCGAAAGAACCGTTTTATGGGGCGACATTTTTCAAAACGCTCCCTTATATTGTTGAGTTGAGGGCAAAAACAGGAGACGAACCGGTTGGTGAAATAGAGACTTGTTTTAATGCGCTTTATGGAATCTTAATGCTTCGGTTACAGAAAAAGGAGATTTCTGAACAGACACAGGCTGCAATGAAACAAATATCGACTTTTTTAGCATTATTGTCTGAAAAATATAAACAAGAAAAAGCCGGAGATCTGGAATTATAAAATTTTAAAAAAAAACATCGCATGGCAAAAATTTTAGTAACCGGTGCTAACGGCCAGTTGGGTAATGAAATGCGCTGTCTGGCAGAAGAAGATAAAAAAAATACTTTTCTGTTTACGGATATACAAGATCTGGATATTACCGATTTGGAAGCCGTAATGAAGTATGTTGCAGGTCACGGTATCGAGGTTATTGTCAATTGTGCAGCTTATACTGCGGTCGATAAAGCAGAGGATAATGAGGATACTTGTCGAAAGATTAATGCTTTGGCTGTAGCGAATCTTGCAAAAGCAGCTGCAATGAATCGGGCTAAAGTCATTCATATTTCTACAGACTATGTATATAGCGGAGTCCATTATAAACCGTATTCGGAGAGTGACGAAACAGCGCCATGCTCGGTATATGGAGTTACGAAGCTTGAAGGCGAGCGGTTATTGTTTGATAATTGTTCCGATGCCGTTGTATTGCGGACCTCTTGGCTATATTCGGCTTACGGCAATAATTTTGTGAAAACGATGATTCGACTTGGAAAAGAGCGGGAGAAATTAAGTGTCGTATTTGACCAAATCGGTACACCTACTTATGCAGGAGATTTGGCAAAGGCGATAATGATTATTATCGATAATAAGACGTTTATTCCCGGTATCTATAACTTTTCGAATGAAGGAGTGTGTAGCTGGTATGATTTTACTAAAGCAATACACCGTATTGCTGGAATTAGGACTTGCGAAGTGCTACCGATAGAAGGAAGCGAATATCCGGCAAAAGCGACGCGACCTTTTTATAGCGTGATGAATAAGAAAAAAATAAAAGAGACATATTCGGTTTCCATACCATATTGGGAAAACAGTCTTGTAAAGTGTATTAATTTATTAATGAAATAATTATTGTAAAGTGGCTACGATAACCGAAGAGATACAAAAAAGAAGGACGTTTGCTATTATCAGTCATCCGGATGCCGGGAAAACTACATTGACCGAGAAACTGCTGTTATTTGGGGGGGCGATTCATGTGGCCGGTGCTGTAAAATCGAATAAAATCAAGAAAACGGCGACTTCAGATTGGATGGAGATAGAAAAGCAGAGAGGAATTTCGGTTGCGACCTCGGTGATGGGGTTTAATTACGGAGATTATAAAATAAACATATTGGATACCCCCGGTCATCAAGACTTTGCAGAAGATACTTATCGCACATTGACAGCTGTGGATAGTGTGATTATTGTTGTAGACGCTGCAAAAGGAGTTGAGATGCAGACTCGTAAACTGATGGAAGTGTGTCGCATGCGCAATACTCCTGTAATTGTGTTTGTAAATAAATTGGATAGGGAAGGACAAGATCCTTTTGATTTGCTTGACGAGTTGGAGTCGGAACTTAAAATAGGTGTGCGTCCGTTAAGTTGGCCTATCAATATGGGGCAGCGGTTTAAAGGAGTGTATAATATATATGAGGAAGGATTGAATCTTTACACACCGAGTAAGCAGGTAGTCACCGAATCGGTAGAATTTAAAGACATTAATAACCCTGAGTTGGAAAAATATATCGGTTCAGAAGATGCCTCCAAACTTAGAGCTGATTTGGAACTGATAGAAGGAGTATATCCTGAATTTGATGTTTCCGATTATTTAAAAGGCAATATAGCACCCGTATTCTTTGGATCGGCACTAAACAATTTCGGAGTAAAAGAACTGTTGGATTGTTTTGTGAAAATAGCGCCATCTCCCAGACCGGTACAAGCTGTAGAACGTGTCGTTTGCCCTGAAGAGGCTAATTTTTCGGGGTTTGTTTTTAAGATACATGCAAATATGGATCCCAACCACCGGAGTTGTATTGCCTTTGTGAAAGTCTGTTCCGGAAAATTTGAACGGAATGCAAACTATAAACATGTGAGAAATGGTAAATTTATGAAGTTCTCCAGTCCGACAGCTTTTATGGCACAACGGAAATCTACGGTCGATGAGGCTTATCCCGGGGATATTGTCGGGTTGCCGGATACCGGTAACTTTAAAATCGGAGATACTTTAACGGCAGGAGAGGAGTTGCATTTTAGAGGATTGCCGAGTTTCTCTCCTGAAATGTTCAAGTATATAGAAAATACTGACCCGATGAAAACAAAACAATTGAATAAAGGAATAGACCAATTGATGGATGAGGGTGTTGCTCAGTTATTTGTCAATCAGTTTAACGGGCGGAAAATTATCGGGACGGTAGGACAATTGCAGTTTGAAGTGATTCAATATCGTTTGCTACATGAATATGGAGCGCAATGTAAATGGGAACCTATCAGCCTTTATAAAGCTTGCTGGATAGAGAGTGATGATGCCGAGGCTTTGGAGAATTTCAAAAAACGGAAATATCAGTTTATGGCAAAAGATAAGGAAGATCGGGATGTATTTCTTGCAGATTCCAATTATGTATTGCAAATGGCGCAGACAGATTTTCCGAAAATAAAGTTCCATTTTACCAGTGAATTTTAAAAAAAATATTTTGTGATGACGAAAAAGCAGAAAACCTACCGAGAGATAAAGAATAGCAGTTTTCTGCTTTTTTGTTTGAAGATTAACTGTTTTAAATTTATTCGGAATGGGAAATTTTAAACAGACTCTGAAAAATGATAATTATTTAATTTTATAGTTTAAAGAACATGAATCATTTAGATCCGTTGATTTCAGATTTAGCTTTGATTCTTATGCTGGCAGGAATAACAACGTTGCTTTTCAAATGGATGAAGCAACCGGTTGTTTTAGGCTATATTGTCACCGGTTTTCTGGCAGGACCGCATTTTTCATTTTTCCCTACTGTAACCGATGTTGCTAATATCGATATTTGGGCGGAAATAGGAATTATCGTTTTGCTGTTTTCTTTGGGATTAGAATTCAGTTTTCGGAAGTTGGTCAATGTCGGAGGTTCTGCGGTAATAACGGCATTAGTGATAGTTGTCGGAATGATGTTGTTGGGATATGCTGCCGGACGCTTGTTGCATTTCACATATTTGGATAGTATTTTTTTAGGGGGAATGTTGTCGATGTCGTCTACGACGATTATCATCAAGGCATTTACCGATTTGAATATGCGAAAACAACAGTTCACGACAATTGTGTTTGGCGTGTTGATCGTAGAAGATATGTTTGCCGTTTTGATGATGGTGCTTCTTTCTTCTATTGCTGTAAATAATGAGCTGGAGGGCTCGGAACTGATTTATAGTATATTGAAGTTAGCATTTTTTCTTATAACATGGTTTTTGATCGGTATTTTTGTGTTGCCCACTTTTTTGAAAAAAGCCCGACGCTTTCTTAATTCCGAAACGCTGTTAGTCGTTTCTATGGGGTTGTGTCTGGGAATGGTCGTATTAGCATCTTATGCGGGCTTTTCTTCTGCTTTGGGGGCTTTTGTCATGGGTTCTATTTTGGCCGGTACGAATGAGGCTGAACGAATTGAGAAAGTAATGCAACCGGTTAAAGACCTGTTTGGTGCTGTATTTTTTATTTCTGTCGGGATGCTTGTCAGTCCTGAAGCCTTGGTGCAGTATGCTATTCCTATTATTATTCTTTCATTGGTGGTAATTGCCGGACAAATATTTTTCGGAACAAGTGGAATGTTGATCTCCGGTCAACCGTTGAAAATTGCCATAAAATCAGGATTCAGTCTTTCCCAGATCGGAGAGTTCGCTTTCATTATTGCAACTTTGGGAATGTCTCTGAAAGTGATCGACGGATTCCTATATCCGATCGTCGTTGCCGTATCGGTTATAACGACTTTTACAACGCCTTATTTTATAAAGCTTTCTGATCCGGTTGCAAATTGGGTGGAGAAACATTTGCCCGCAAAACTGAATTTTATCCTTGAGAGATATAGTGCAAACGCTTCGGCTGTACAACCTGAGAACACCTGGAAGCGGGTACTGGGAGTTTATTTGGGTAAGATAGCACTTTATTCGACTATTCTTGTCGGGATTATTTTACTTTCGCTTACTTGGTTCTTGCCTTTGATGAAAGAACTGATTCCCTCCGTATGGGGAAAGTATATCGGTGTAGGGGTTACGCTCTTGGTAATGCTTCCTTTTCTTTGGGCGTTGACTATGAAACGAATAAATAGTCGGAAATTACTTACTTTAGAAGAAAATAAACGGGCGAATCAAGTTCCTCTTTTCTTTATGGTTATATTCCGGTTTTTTATAGGTTTGGGATTTGTAATTTATTTTTTGTCAGTTGCTTATTCTCAACGTACCGGAGTTTTGTTGGGTGTAGTTTTATTTGTTATCGTTATGTTGCTGATGTCGAAAAGGCTGCAACGACAAATCGTTTCTCTTGAAGGAAAGTTTATGGATAATCTGAATGAAAGGGAATTACGTCGGACGGGTAGAAAGAATAATTTGGTGCGCAATATGCATTTAGCCCATATGGAAGTGAATGGAGAATGTGCGTTTATTGGAAAACGTTTGGAGGATGCAAATATCTGTAAAGAATATGGTGTAAATATCGTAAGTATAAAAAGAGGATTAAAACGGATAAATATTCCGAAAGGGGATAGTCGTCTTTTCCCCGGAGATGTTGTGAGTGTAATCGGTACAGACGAACAAATACAGAAATTTCTTGAGGCGGTAGAACCGGAAGAATCTTCTGTAACCGAAGAGGAGAATGAAGAACACTTTGAATTAGAGCGTATCGTTATTCCGGAAAATTCTCCTTTAGTCGGGAAAACAATTGCCCAATCGGGAATCAGAGAAAAAGATTCGTGTCTTGTCGTCGGAATAGAACGTATGGATGGGTCTTTTCTGGCTCCGACTGGCAATACTGTATTAAAAGAATCCGATATGCTTTGGATCGTAGGGACAAAGGCCCGGATAGAATCTTTGTTGCAATAATAGCAGTTGCGAATTTATCTCCTTATGATTACATTTGCAGGGCGAAAAATATAATAATCTTATATACATACCATATCATATGCAGGAAAAAATTATAATTCTCGATTTCGGTTCCCAAACGACACAGCTTATCGGACGGCGTGTACGTGAACTGGATACCTACTGTGAAATTCTTCCGTATAACAAATTTCCCAAAGATGACCCGGCGGTGAAAGGGGTAATCCTTTCCGGTAGCCCGTTTTCAGTTTATGACAAAGATGCTTTTAAACTTGATCTGAGTCAGATATGGGGTAAATATCCCATTTTGGGCATTTGCTATGGCGCTCAGTTTATGGCTTATAGTAACGGAGGAACGGTAGAACCGGCAGGAACTCGGGAATACGGACGAGCTCATTTGTCTTCGTTTTCCGAAAATAATCAATTATTTAAAGGACTAAAAAAGAATACGCAGGTTTGGATGTCTCATGGCGATACGATAACGTCGATTCCTTCGAATTTTAAAGTCATAGCTTCAACCGATGAGGTAAATATTGCAGCCTATCAAGTCGAAAATGAAAATATATGGGGTGTACAATTTCATCCTGAAGTGTATCATACCGAAGAAGGAACTCAACTGTTACGCAATTTCGTAGTGGATATTTGCGGTTGCAAACAAGACTGGTCTCCCTCGTCTTTTATTGAAACCACGGTAGCGCAATTAAGAGAGCAGTTAGGCAATGATAAAGTGATTCTTGCTCTTTCCGGTGGAGTCGACTCTTCTGTCGCTGCGGTTTTGCTGAACAAAGCGATCGGAAACAATCTTACCTGTATTTTTGTAGATCACGGTATGCTTCGTAAAAATGAGTTTGAGAATGTGATGAGAGACTACGAGCATCTCGGATTGAATGTAATCGGTGTAAATGCACATGCCAAATTTTTCAGCGAATTGGCCGGGGTAGTGGAGCCCGAACGCAAAAGAAAAATTATCGGTAAAGGTTTTATCGATGTTTTCGATGAAGAAGCCCGTAAAATAAAAGATGTAAAATGGTTGGCTCAAGGGACGATCTATCCCGACTGTATAGAGTCGCTTTCTATAACAGGTACTGTAATAAAGAGTCACCATAACGTTGGCGGACTTCCTGAAAAAATGAAATTGAAATTGTGTGAACCGCTTCGGTTATTGTTTAAAGATGAAGTGCGTCGGGTTGGTAGAGAATTGGGAATGATGGAACATCTGATCACACGGCATCCGTTCCCCGGACCCGGATTGGCTGTGCGTATATTAGGTGATATTACTCCGGAGAAAGTCTCGATACTGCAAAATGCCGATGATATTTTTATTCGCGGACTTCGTGAGTGGGGATTATATGATAAAGTTTGGCAAGCAGGAGTTGTATTGCTTCCGGTACAATCGGTTGGTGTGATGGGAGATGAACGAACCTATGAGCGAGCTGTCGCTTTACGAGCCGTAACATCTACAGATGCAATGACTGCCGATTGGGCAAAACTTCCGTATGATTTCCTTGCTAAAATATCGAATGAGATTATCAATAAAGTAAAAGGAGTGAACCGTGTTGTCTATGACATTAGTTCTAAACCGCCTGCCACGATCGAGTGGGAGTAAAGATGATACAGGCTATTTAGCGAATGAAAACAAGCTGGAAGAATATATAAAGGTAGCTTGATATATTTCTTTATCAGAAAATTTAAATAGGTTTTTAAAACAGTGTGTCTTCTATATAAAAATACAAGACACACTGTTTTTATATAATATTTAATAGCAATGTTATATCTAATATTGAGATAAACATTTCTGTGTTTAGTATTGTTGTTTTTATCGGATCGTCCAAAAAGGTCTGGTAAAAATTACAATTATGGAGAAAATATTTAGAATCTGTTTTATTGCAGTTTTATTGGGGCTGTTTATGCCTGTTCATGCACAGAAAAAAAAGATGTCCCCGTTATTTAATGATGATTTTATTATACTTACGGGGAAAAACGGACCGAGTTGCAAAGACATTGTCAATATATTCAGGGAGACAAGATCTTTACATTTTCAAGATCCGGATGCTCCGCGTTTCCTTTTAGTAGATCAAAAACATCAGATGGCTTTAGGTATCGGAGGATATGTGAGACTTACTACATCGTATGATTTTCGAGGAATTTCGGACAATGTAGATTTTGTGCCTTATGATATTCCTACACCGGCAAATCCTGCCGAGAAGAGTCAGTATCAAATGGATGCTTCGACATCACGTATTTTTTTGAAATTGGTGGGAAACAATAAAGCTTTAGGAAAATTTTCCGCTTATATCGAAACTGATTTTCGGGGAGATCATCATACGTTAAGATTACGTCAGGCATATGTATCGATGAGAGGATTTTTATTGGGACAGTCTTGGAGTACTTTTTCTGATTTGGCATCGATCCCTCCGACAATCGATTTTGAAGGGCCTAATGCCAATACAACTTTGAGAAATGTTCAAGTAAGATATACCTATAATATAAATAAACATTGGCAGATAGCCATTGCAGCAGAAAATCCGAATCCGGATATTACTTATGGAACTTATTCCCGAAGTATCAAGCAGCGTATGCCGGATATTCCTGCTTATATACAATATAATTGGGGAGCTTCGAGCCATATTCGGGCAACCGGATTATTTCGAGGATTGAGTTATCGAAACATGGTTACGGAAAATAATCGGACGTTGGTGGGATGGGGTGCTCAATTGAGTGGACTGGCAACCTTGTTTCCGGGTTTTACATTTTATTATCAGGGAACGTACGGAAAAGGTATTTCTCAGTATATTGATGATTTAGATAGTAACAATTCAGATCTTGTCCCTGATCCGTGTTCTGAAGGGCGTTTACAGGCTTTACCGGTTTTAGCCTTTTTAGGTGGAGTGAAATATGCTTTTACATCCAAATGTTTTGCTTCGGCATCTTATAGTCAGGTACGTTTATATTCCCGACATGGTTATTATGATGCAGAAGGTTATAAATATGGACAATATGCTGTTGGAAATGTATTTTGGAATGTGACACCCAATTGTCAGTTGGGCGTAGAATATTTGTATGGTCGTCGTATGAGTATGGATAAAAGTAGCGGTCATGCAAATCGCATTCAGGCGATGGTGCAATATAATTTTTGATAATATTTATGTTTCATTATTTTTCAGACATCTTAATATCCATAAAAAACAGCTTTGGGAAATTTTTCCCAAAGCTGTTTTTTATGGATATTATTGGTTAATAATACTCTATTTCGTATCTTTGCGGAAAGGGATTATTATTTTGTTTTTTTAATTGCAGATCGTTTAGCATTTCTTAGGGATTGTTTTGCTAATATCTGATCTGATAATTGGTGTTGTATCTGTCCTATATATATTGGTATTGGAATGAGAAAAGTAGCTCTATTTGCTGTTCTGGCAATATTTTTAATGTCTTGTAGTGAAACCAAGCGTGTTACTTATTTACAAAAGGTCGAAAGCCTTCCTGTAGAAGTTTTACAGCAAAAGTCTTTGTTGGCAGATCCTCGTATTGTTCCGGGAGATTTGTTATCTATCTCTGTGGGGTCGGATAGTCCGGAATCCGTATCGATTTTTAATAAGCTATCTTCTTCAGGTACTACCGAAAATGCGATGACTTCCTCTTCTGTTTCCGATAATTCGACCTATCTTGTCGATAATAAAGGAATAATTGATTTCCCGATTATCGGTAAATTGAATGTCGGGGGAATGACCCGTACCGAAGCCGAAGAGTTTATAAAGTCTAAGATATATCCTCAATATGTAAAAAAAGAACCGACAGTAACTATCCGTGTCGAAAACTTTAAGATTGCCGTATTGGGCGAAGTGAAAGCTCCGAGTATTTATAATGTTCCGAATGAGAGAGTTTCCGTATTAGAGGCTGTTGCGATGGCCGGAGACTTGCAGCTTACCGGACGCCGGGATAATGTGCTATTGATTCGTTTTAAAGGTGATGGTTCTAAGGAAGTAGCTCGCATCAATCTGAATGATCCGAATTTGTTATTCTCTCCGTATTTTTATTTGCAGCAAAATGATATATTGTATGTCGAGCCGAACAAATCGAAGGCCCGGACTGCTTATACCGTACCTCCGATGCTGACCTTAAGTTTGAGCATTCTTTCCACATTATTGGGAATTACTAATATTATAGTTACATTAACTCGTTAATACAGTTTTGAATGGATTCGAAGGATATTCTCTCACAAGAAGAAGGGCAAGATAAAGCAGTCGATTTTAGAGAAATACTTTTTAATTATTTGGTTCATTGGAAATGGTTCGTTGCCAGTATTATAGTGGCGATGGGTATTGCTTTTTTCATCTTGGCACGTAAAAATAATGTTTATACGGTAACGGCCTCTGTTTTGATGAAAAATGATAAGAGCGGTGCTACTCCCGATATGTTGATGATGGAGAGTTTGGGAATGGCATCCGTTAAAAACAATCTTGAAAATGAAGTTGAGATCATGCGTTCCAAAAACGTGATGCTTCAGGTTGTCATGGATCTGGAGTTATATACAAATTATGTAATGAAAAAAGGAATGCGTAAGATAGACCTCTACAAAGATACTCCGATAGAATTATCTATTGATAGTGCAACAGTGAGGAATTTAGTATTTCCGATAACTATACATGCCGTTCCGAAATCAAGTGAAGATTATGATGTAAAAGTTTCTTACAATGGAGAAAACAAGTCATTAATTTTGACAGCTAACCCTTTGCCGGTAAATATCGGGGATATTTCATTCACTATGACCCGCAATTTTGCTGTACAACTTCCTGAAGAAGATATTATAATTACTGTATCGAATCCGAGAAATATGGCGAATTATCTTTCGAAAGCCATTGTTGCAGATGCATTGAGCAAGGGATCTACGATATTGACTCTTTCATTGAATACTTTTAATATTGCGAAGGCTAAAGACGTACTTAATCGTGTCGTATTTTATTATAATGAATTAAGTATGGCAGAGAAGAATCGAGTAGCATTGAATACAGAACGATTTATCGATGAACGTATTGTCTCTATATCCAAGGAATTAGGAAATGTTGAGAAACAGGCGGAAAATTTCCGAAAAGCACATATGTTGACAGATGTGAAGAATGAAGGAGAGAAGTTCACGACGGAGTTATCGGAGACCGAAAAAAAATTATTCGAATTGGAGACGCAGTTAAATCTGGTCGATTATGTAGATCAGTTTGTTTCCAATAAACAACATGTGTATACGCCTATTCCTTATTTGGGTATTACTGATGCCGGATTCTCCGAATTAATTAATAAATATAACCAAATGCTGCTCGTTCGAGAACGTTTATTACGTTCTTCTTCTGAAGATAATCCTTTGATTGCAGATATAAACCATGATATATCTGATTTAAGAAAAGGTGTTTTGAGTGGTATAATTTCTGTTCGTAAAGGGTTGAATATAGAAAAAAAAGATTTGCAGGCTAAAAATCGTCAACTTAATAATATGGTAGCGTCGGTTCCTGAAGTTGAAAGGGAATTAACGGAAATTATGCGCCAGCAATCTATTAAAGATAAATTATATGTTTTCCTATTAGAGAAGAGAGAAGAGAATTCCTTAAATAAGACGTTGACAGTCCCTGTTGCCAGTATTGTCGATACTCCCGATGTGACGGGAGGTCCTGTCGAGCCTAATAAACCTAAGACTTTTTTGATTGCATTTGTTTTTGGTCTTTCGATACCTGCATTATTTATCTTTTTAAAAGATATGTTCAATGTAAAATTTAAAGATCGTATGGATGTAGAGCGTTTGACTTCTGTCCCTGTTTTAGGAGAAATAGCAAAGAACGATACTGGCGATCAGTTTGTCGTAAAGGCAAAATCGACAGCTCCCATTGTCGAATTATTTCGGCTGGTTCGAAATAGTTTGCAATTTATGTTGAATGAACCGGACAAAAAGGTAATAAATGTTACGTCTACCGTGACACAAGAAGGTAAGACATTCTTTTCGATGAATTTGGCTTTGAGTTTTGCTTTGACAAACAAAAAAGTGATATTGGTGGGTTTAGATATTCGTAGGCCTCAGTTGAAAAAACATTTTTCTATTATGACGAATAAAGGGATCACCTCATATCTTTCAGGTCAGGAAACTGATTTAGACGGATTGATAGTTCCTTCCGGCATGTCTGAATATCTCGATTTATTACCCGCCGGTCCTATCCCTCCTAATCCGAATGAATTGCTTACAAATTCTCGTTTAGATCAGGTGTTTGAGATATTGCGTGAAAAATATGATTACATTATTGTTGATACTGCTCCGGTCGGAATGGTTTCAGATACTTTTTTGCTGAATCGTTTGGCAGATGTTAACTTATATGTTACGAGAGCTAATTATTCTTCGAAAAAATATTTGGCATTACTGAATAGTTATGTAGCAGATAAAAGACTGACGTCAACTTATTTGATCGTTAATGCAGTCGATATGCAGGCTCACTCTTATAGTTATAGAAAATATGGTTATGGCTACGGTTACGGGTATGGCTCTAAGTATAGTTATAGTTCTGCTTATGGTTATGGCGGAAATGGTAGCGATGAGAATCAGAAAAATAAAAAGAGGAAGAAGTGTTGGTTTTAGGAAATATAATCCGGAACATGAAGCTGGTAAAAATAAGGGTGTACAAAATTGTATATCCTTTTTTTATTGATCTCTGTATTCTGGGTGTCTCTGTAACCAAATTATGGCATAACTGCAAGTTGCTGACGGTTTGAGACGATTGTTTATAGCATAGTCGTACGCCGCTTTTACCAGTTGTGATGCAACTCCTTGTCCTCCGATTTGAAAGGGAACTACGGTATGGAGTATATCGAGCTTTCCGTTTCTAATTTGATAGGAAACATATCCGGTATAGCCGTTGATTATCATACTGAATGTTTTTCGATCTGGGTCATGAATAATTTCCATTTCTTTTTTATTATGATTATGAAAAAGAAGGTGTCTAAAAAGGATGCCTTCTTTTTTTTGTCATGCCGCCCTTTTA
>NZ_CEVCIF010000053.1:0-24400 GCF_982245605.1 Coprobacter fastidiosus
ATCTAAGAGAGCCTCTTAATAATGTTAAACCATCCAACTTTTGGGGTTCATGTCAATATCGGCCGGACTCTTTTATTTACAAAAACGAGATACTTTATTTTATCACGACCTTAGTAGTTACATCTCCAGCCTTTACAATATACAGGCCTTGCATCAATTCAATATACGATTTATCATCAGAAAATCCTTCATATAGAAGATTTCCAGAAATTGAGTAAACATTTACCGGGATCGATACTGACGATTCTATAACAACTCCATTCTGAACAGCATATACTTTTACACTATCATTATTTTTTTCATTCTCCCGGATACTCAAAGTAGCATCTTCTTGAATATCAAACTCTTTCCATTCATCAGCCTCTTTGTAGGCTTCTCGCGCACCTGCCGGAACTACAAGTTTACACGCTTTCGTATCTACTTTATAAAAAGCCTGATAATCGGCTTTAGGCGGTACAGAAGCATGAACCCGTATTTCTTTTAATCCAGTACAGTCTTGAAAAGCGCTCCCGCGTACCCCAGTAATTCCCTTAGGTAGTGTTATCGTAGTAAGGCTGGAACAGCCACTAAACACAGAAGTCTGTATTGTCGTTATACTTTCAGGAATATTTATTTCTCTTAAAGAACGACAATTCTCAAAAGCATGGGCTCCAATCGCATCTATAGCCATAGCCCCATCTGTAACAGTAACCAACGAAGATGGTAGTTCGACCGATTCTATCGCTGTCGCTTCAAAAGAAGAAACCCCTACGGTAGTAACACCTTCCGGAATAACAATTTTTCCGGATAAATTGTAACATTCAGAGAATGCCGCATTTCCAACAACTTTCAAACTTAGAGGAAATACTACCGTTTTCAGTTTACAACCTTTGAAAAAATATGTCGAAAACTCATCATTTTTGGTATAAAAATCACTATACATATAAAAATACGGTTCACCGCCCTCTACGATATTAGCTTGCGACAAATCCAAAATCTCCAAACTACCGGCACACTCCTTATTATCATAAGTCCGGCCGGCCATTTCACGAATGAAACGAATATCCGTCCCGTTCAAATTTCCGATCACCGTCAAGTCTTTTATCACATTTTTTTCGTCCACAGAAATAAAAGTCGATAATGTTCCGGCTTCTGCAACTTCCACAATCTTTGGCTCTACTTCTCCGGCTTCTTCTATTTTATTGGTAAAATCGCCCCACTCTTTTGCAGAATTATAAGAGCCGAGAGATCCGGCCGGAATAAATAATTTACAAGTATTCTTATCGACATTTTGAAAAGGTTGCCAACTCCATCCAATATCAGGAGGCAAAGATGTGGCAACATGTATCTCTGCCAATTTTATGCATCCGGCAAAGACCAAAGAGCCTACGGCTGTCACAGTTTCCGGTATCGTTACCGACACAAGAGCATCGCAACCGCTAAGAATTTCATCTGCAAGAGATGTCACTTTAGGAAAAGCAAATGTCTTAAGAGCCTTACATCCCTTAAACGACAGACTACCCAGCTCCGTAATATTCTGAGAAAAAACAACTGACTCTAATTGAGAACACCCTTCAAAAGCACTTGACTTTATATTTGTCACATTTTCAGGTATTGGGGCTGAAAGCAAACTTGTACAGCCATGAAAAGCCCCTGAACCGATCACAGTAGTATTATCCGGCATTACAATAGAAGAAAGAGTGCAATCAATAAACATATTTTCTCCTATTTCGTTATCCGAAGTCTTGTATTCAAAATATTGTTTATAGTAATAATCTCCCCCTGAAACGATTGCCGCACCTGACAGATTTAATGTCTTCAACGTTCCCTCAGTTTCATTTCCGTCAGAATCTCGTCCAGCCATTTCACGAATGAAACGAATATCCGTCCCGTTCAAATTTCCGGTAATAGTAAGATCGGTGATCTGATTTTTCTGGCTTTCCTCTATAAGAGATGATAAACTTCCTGCAGTCTGCACTTCAATAACTACAGGCTCTGAAGCCCAAGAAGTAAAATTTAAAGCAAGCAAGCAAAAACTTACCAGCTTCACTTTCAAAAGAGTTTGTGTTCTCATAAGCGTTTGATTTATGATCTCTGCTCCCAACCGAGATAAACTAATAATATAATAAAAATATATGGGAACTTTTAGATTTAAGACAACCCCGACTGAAATCTCACCAAATCATATTAAACCTAATTATATTTTTATATCAAATTAAAAAACCGACAAATCACCTTTCCGACAACATCCGAAAAATAAAGCAATATAAGGTTAACTACATCGTGATATGACACTCGACCAATTCAAATAACTGTTCAATGACAATAATTCTCTTCTACCGGATAAATAAATATCTTCCTTTCCCCATCAAAAGAATATGAAACAGGATTCGTTCTCGAAATCAAACGCAGTATTTCTTCCAAAGGTTCTTCACGTACGGTAAACGTATAGGCATAATTGTCACTAACTTGCGGATCTATCTCTATTTCTACATTATACCATCTCGACAAATATTTGCAAACCTGAGCAAGAGACTCCCCTTCGAATCTCACCGTTTCGGTCGCCCAAGATGCCGTATAAGCGACATCGTCTTTCTCGACACTCAAAGACGAAAGCCTTTTATTGTAAATTCCCGTCTGGTCAGGTTTTAAGAATGTTTTCCGGTCTTCATCGGCATATAAGGCAACCGATCCTTCCAATAAACTGACCAATATATTTTCTTTTCCGGAAAAACATTCTACATTAAACCGTGTCCCATAGACCTGAACATTTAATTTATCGGCATTTACAATAAAAGGTTTATCAGCATTTTTCGTTACAGAGAAAAATGCCTCCCCATCTAATGATACCCGACGTTCTTTCTCTCCGAAATCGTTATTATAAGATAATGTAGTATTGTTATGCAGCCACACCTCCGTTCCGTCCGGAAGAATAACTTTTGATTTTCCGCTTATGGTCGAATATGTCTGTGCTAAACAAGGTTTATCTACAGTATTGACTTTCCATAAAAAAAGTGTTGTCGAAAATGTCAAAACAAGCAAGATCGATGCTGCGACAGCAAATGCTCGCCAATGAGAACGGAAAGAAAAACGTTTAGAACTTTCAGTATTTTGCTGCATCCGTTCCTTCATTTTTACCCAATAATATTGCGTATCAGGATTACAGGCTGAAACTTCTGCCACAATTTCTTGCCACATTTTCTGCAACGAACCGAATATCTCTCGATTCTTATCCTCTTCTAACCAAATCGAGAACAACTTTTCTTCCTCATCCGAAGTTTCCCTCTTCAGATGTTTAATAATTAAATACCAAGGAATTATATCTACTTTCATTCTTAAATCCTTATACCATTTACGCATTTAATATTCTTTGTATAAATGCCGTCTTATTAGAATGACACATCAGATAGCTCAAACCCTTATCGAAACTTCAATTTTTTACCATATATAAGAATATGTTTCACCAAGGTATTTCCTTATCATCTTCAAAGCCTTGGTTATTTGTGCCTCAACCGTTTTTACCGAAATCTGCATTTCTTTGGCAATTTCCTGATTAGGCAAATGTTCCTCCCGACTTTTTCGAAAAACTTCTCCACACTTCTCCGGCAAACTCAAAATCGCCTCTTCAATGATACGATTCAATTCATTGACCTCAACACTCGAGTCTTCTAAACAAGCATCATATCCGCTTTCTTCTATGGAACAAGTATTCTTACGATCCCGAATATTATTCAGGCATTTGTTTCGTGCAGCCTGAAACAAATAAGCTTTAAATGTCAATTTGATCTCTAAAGTAGCCCGGTTCTCCCAAACATACGTAAATATATCCAGAGCCATTTCTTCTACTTCCTGCTGATTCTTTACATATAGATACATAAAGCGGCACAATGGCGAGAAATAACGATCAAATATATATTTGAAAGCTTTTTCATCATCGGCTTTTAATAGATTCAGCAATAGAATATCATTCAATTCATTCTCGGACACCATATTTTTGAATATTTCCACACTATAAGCATAATGTATGCCTTTTCCCAATCAAATTATGGAGATTTTTATTATTACGCAATTTAAGGATACTACAGCCTAAATAATCGTACGATTATTTAGACATCAACATTTACCAATTGTAGAAATAAAAAACAGCTTTTACTTTTTCAAAATAAATTTAATAGGCCCATTTTGAGTCAACTCGTCATGGGTAATGAAATAACCTTTGATTTTTTTATCGTTCTGATCTACCCGATCTATAAAAATAGCAGCAGAAGAAGGCCTTTCCGTTTCTATAATAATCTCTTTCTGTTTATAATATTTAGGATCGAGATGAATCGTTATCCGATCGAATAACGGAGAAGTCAGCGTGTAACGAGGCAAGCCGGGACAATCGGGATAAAAACCCATCATACTGAAAACCGCCCAAGCAGACATAGTTCCGGTATCGTCATTTCCCGGAATACCGTCCGGCTGATTTTTAAAATACTTTTTCAGCAAACGGTTCACTTCTTTTTGTGTCCGCCATTCTTCTCCTTTAAATTGGCTGAACAAATACGGGTAAGCAATGTCAGGTTCATTAGCCGGATCATATAATCCTTCATCAAAAACACTCTGAAGTTTATCGATAAAAGTTTTTTTACCCCCCATAAGCTTCGTCAATCCGGATATATCATGCGGAACATAAAATGTATAATTCCAAGCACTACCTTCATGAAAACCGGGATTAGGTTCGAAATTCTCTCCTTGACGCGGATTAAACGGAGAATAAAAACTTCCATCCGGAAGAATAGGGCGCAATGTACCGAATTCCTTACAATAATAATTTTTATACCCTAAAGAACGCTCATAGAACAACCGGGCATCATCTTTCTTCCCAAGAGCCTCAGCAAGCTGAGAAAGGGCAAAATCAGCAATATAATACTCCAAAGCATGAGACACGGAATTATCATACTGTTCTCTCAACGGCACATATCCTTTTCCCAAATAATCGTCATTATCCGGACGCATCAGATTATCTTTTCCTGGTGTAGTAGCAGACTTTATCATTGCCTCATAAGCCGTATCTATATCGAAATCCCTCAATCCCCGCAACCAGGTATCTGTTATCACAGGAATAGAAGGATCTCCTTCCATCGTCAATGTCTCCCGTCCATAAAGTTCCCATTTCGGTAACCAGCCGTGTTCTTTATACATGTCTATCATCGTATTGACCATTGCCATTTGTTTCTCAGGATATACAAGAGAAAGAAACTGGTGGACATTCCGATAAGTGTCCCATAACGAAAACACCGTATAACGATCGCCCTTTGCCGTTTCTATCCGGTCGCTCTCCATTACCGGATATTGCCCGTTGACATCTTGCAAAATATTAGGATGGATCAAAATATGATATAATGCCGTATAAAAAACGACTTTATCATCATAAGTGCCACCCTCTACCTCTATTTTAGAAAGTTCTTCGTTCCATTGCTTCCGGGCATCGGCTTTTACCTTCTCAAAGTTAAAACCCGACTGTTCTTTGTCCAGATTCTCCCGAGCATTAGCAATACTTACGAACGATACTCCTATCTGAACCTCTATCTGTTCTCCGGCTTGTGTGTCAAATGTAAAAAATGCTCCGACATCATCTCCCGACATCTCTTTTCCATAATGTGTGTATAATTTGTACTTTCCGTTATCCTTATCCCATTCGGCTTCTACTCCGGCCATCGGACGTTGTTTTTTCCAATAACCGATCTGTGCCGGACTTTTACTGACCCGCATAACAAAGTAAATAGGGAATACCGCTTGAGGATTATAACAAAATGTTCCCAATAACTTAGAGCCTTCTATTTCCCGGTCATTTACACGCCTGAGAGTCGCTCCGCTTTCATTGGTAAGCCCTTCTCCCAAATTCATCAAAATATGGCTTTTTCCTGCCGGGAAAGTAAAGCGGGCAATAGAGGTACGAGGAGTTGCCGAAACTTCTGTCTTGATATTGTATTTTGTCAAGATATTGGTATAATAACCCGGAGAGGCAGCCTCATCACGATAAGCACTGCCATACTCTTTATAGTCGACATTCAACTCTCCGCAGGTAGGCATCAGCAAAAGACTTCCTAATTCGGGACACCCTACGCCACTAAGGTTCACATGTGAAAATCCCGTAAAAAATTTGTTGTAATATTCATAAGGTGTTGACCACCAACGGGCATCTTTATCATACTTATTCGTCTCCGAGCCCATTACATTAAAAGGAACGACCGACATCAACCCGTTCGGACAAACTGCCCCGGGATTGGTCGTTCCGAAATTCGTCGTTCCGATAAACGGATTAACGAAATCAATAGGCTCCTGAGCCCGTAACCACGACGCGCTCAGGAGCATCAACACTACACATACTACACAAAAACATTTTTTCATAGGGAAGGTATATCGTGATGTCTTACACATACTCTCTATTATTTAAAGATATGAATGCTTTTTTGTAAACTCGACAATTTCCGAAATGTAACCGAAAGCCATAGCGACAACTGTATCTGCAGCACCATAATACACGGCAACCCGTTCTCCGTCCTGCAAAGCTGCACATGGGAACACGACATTAGGAACGTCTCCCTGCAATTCATAAGAAACAGCCGGAGCAAGAAGATAATCCCGTGTACGATACAATACTTTTTCAGGGTTTTCCTTGTCAAGAATAACCGCTCCCATAGAATAGCGAAAACCGTTGCATGTCGTGATTACGCCGTGATAAAACATCAACCAACCCTCATCAGTGAGGAAAGGAACTGATCCTGCACCGATTTTCGTACATTGCCATGCACTCTCGGGGAATGGAGTGACTTTCATGACGCAACGATGTTCTCCCCAATATTTCATATCCGGACTATAACTCATATATATATCCCCGAACGGTGTATGTCCATTATCGCTCGGACGGCTCAACATGGCATATTTACCATTAATCTTTTGAGGGAACAATACTCCATTACGGTTAAATGGCAAAAAGGCATTCTCACATTGAAAAAATTCTTTAAAGTCGAACGTATACGCAATTCCGATCGTAGGCCCGTGATAACCATTACACCAGGTAATCCAATAACGGTCTTCGATCCATGTAACACGCGGATCATACTTATATTCCGACTCGATCATATTCGTATTTCCGGCCTTAAACCGAATAGGTTCATGATTAATATCCCAGTGAATGCCATCTTTGCTGAAACCGGCAAAAATATTCATTTGCACCGCTTTATTATCGCAACGGAACACTCCGGCAAAACCGTCTCCAAAGGGAACGACGGCACTATTGAAAATACTGTTCGAGGAAGGAATCTGATAACGTCCTATAACCGGATTTTTAGAGTAACGCCACATAACATCGGTACACCCTTCGGGACGATCTTCCCACGGCATATTAAATTTTTTTTCCATCTCTATCTAAAATTTTTATTGTTAATTTATTTTTCCAAAATTCATTCATCTATTCAGGCTGTCGTCTCCTTCTTATCGTTATTATAGGTAAACGGGACGAACCAAGTCACCAGAAAAGCCGGGATTGTAGCGACGAGTACCCAAATAAAAAAATTCCGGTATCCTAACCAGTCACTTAAATATCCGCTCATCATTCCCGGAATCATTACACCGAGATTCATAATTCCGGAAGCAAAAGCGTAATGTGCCATTTGATGTTTTCCTGGAGCAACCTGCTGCATCATAAATAAGGTCAGACCGACAAAACCGAAACCGTACCCGAAATATTCAAACACGATAGCAGAACCGATAACCCATACATTAGAAGGCTGATATATTGCCAACAACAGATACACGACAAACGGGATATTAAATACGCAACAAAGAGAAAACAATGTCTTTCTCAAGCCCAAAGCAGAAATATAATATCCTGCCAGAATAGATCCCAACACGAAAGCTGCAGCTCCGAAAGTTCCATAGATAATACCTATTTCCTGAACAGGAAGACCTAATCCTCCCTGATCGATTCCGGCTTTAAGAAAAAGAGGAACGATTTTCATAGCATAACCTTCGGCAAAACGATATAAAATAATGAAACAAATATACCAGACTATATACTTCTTCTGAAAAAAGGTACGGATCACTTCCCACAACATATGCATAGCATCTTTTACCGTTCGAACATCGCCTGACGCCGCACCCCCGGAAGGTAACATTCGGACATGATATAAAGACAAGACAACCATTATAGCTGCACAAATGCCCATAATCACCATCCAGGCATGTACTATGCCGATACTGTCCTTTAATGAACCGGCCAAATACACAAGACCTCCATTTGTCAAGATTTTCGCCAGATTATAAAAAGCCCCTTGCCAACCTATATACTTAGCCTGCATCGTAGCATTCAGCTCGGTAAGATATACTCCGTCTCCGGCAATATCATGCGTTGCACCGCTAAAAGCGATCACACCCATAAATGCTATTGCATAACAGAAAAAATCAGGTAGCGGCAATGACAGTGCGACCAAGCCGAAAGCCACCCCCGTCACCATTTGGGTAGCAACGACAAAATATTTTTTTGTTTTAAACATCTCCAGAAAAGGACTCCACAAAGGTTTCAATGTCCAAGGGAGCATAATCAAAGACGTCCAGAAAGCAATTTGGGCATTAGACACACCCATATCCGAAAACATAAGTACAGACACCATCGACAAAGCGACAAATGGAAGTCCCATTGCAAAATAGACTGTCGGCACCCAACAGATCGGATTGATAGATTTGTTATCAGACATTATATTTCAAGTTTTAAAATTCGGAATTATGACAATGCCGAATCAATAATTTATTACGGTTTATATACCGAATAAGAATAAGGAAAATCTTCCGGTCGAACCCCTCGCTTCATATTCGGTTTAGCATTCATCTTCAAGGACAATTCTCCACCTGAAGAGATTTCGTCATGCGTTAAATAGTTCCGAGTAAACTTTTTACCGTTCAATTTTGCAGAATCGATATATAAATTCTTATCGTTATTATTACGAGCATCGATCACAAACACTTTGTTATTCGGCAAATTCAACGTTACCTTTTGAAAAAGAGGAGCTCCTAAAACATATTCGGGTTGCCCCGGACATACCGGATAAAAGCCCATCGCACTGCAAACATACCATGCTGAAGTCTGGCCGTTATCTTCATCTCCGCAATAACCTTTCGGGCCTGAATTATATAATCGGTTCAATACTTCCCGTACATGGTATTGAGCTTTCCACGGCTGACCGATATAATTATATAAGTAAATGGCATGCTGTACCGGCTGGTTACCATGAGCATACTGTCCCATATCCAATGCAACCATTTCGGCTATCTCGTGAATTACAAAACCATACGTTCCCACATTATAATCTGCAGGAGCATTAAACATCGAATCCAGCTTCGCTCCCATCTGTTCATGACCGCCCATCAATTGAGCAAGCCCCTGAATATCATGCATAACACTCCACGTATAATGCCATGACGAACCTTCGGTAAAAGGACCTCCCCACTCTATAGCTCGAAAAGGCTCGATCCATTCCCCGTCTTTATTTTTCGCACGCATAAAACCGCATGAAGGATCAAACAAATTCTTATAATTCTGAGACTTTTTCTCATACGCTTCGGCTATCGATACATTTCCTATAGACGCGGCAAAACGGCTCAAACACCAGTCGCTATAGGCATATTCCAATGTCTTGGCAGTAGCTTCGACATAATCGGGATACGGTACATACCCGAGCTTGTCATACTCTTCAAATCCATTTCGTCCGACAGAGGCCTCCCGTCCTTGTGCCTGAGTCTGGTGGACCATAGCCTCTAAAGCCTTTTTCGCATCAAAATTGCGTATTCCCTTCATCCACGCATCCGTGATAAGCGACAGAGAATTATTTCCGATCATACAGCCCCGATGTCCCGGGCTCGCCCATTCCGGCAAAAATCCGCTTTCTTCATAACTGTTGACTAAAGCCTGCATAATACGCTCCGAAACTTCCGGATAGACTAACGTAAACAAAGGATGCACAGCACGGAATGTATCCCAGAAACCATTATCCGTGTACATATATCCGGAATGAATTTTTCCATCATAGGGACTATAATATACCGGTTTTCCAGACTTATCGAATTCATAAAATTCCCGGGGAAATAAAAGAACCCTATACAAGCAAGAATAAAAAGTTCTCATCTGTTCTTCATTACCCCCTTCGGCCACGATACGCCCCATCATACTGTTCCACAGTTTTGCAGATTCGATCTTTAAATCAGCGACCGTTTTATTTCTCACCTCCCTGTCAAAATTCAGCCACGCTTGTTCTTCTCCTATAAACGAAGAAGCCACTCGGACAGTCAGCTTTTCACCTTCAGGGACATCGAACTGAAGATAAGCACAAACCCGATCATGCTCACCGACAAACTTTCCCGGAAACAAGTCATCATTAATTTGTATCCCCTGATCCTTTATAGGATGGCTGAACTCCAACACAAAGTAATTGGCAAAATTAGAAGGAACTCCTCCACAATTATTTTTAGTATAACCCGTTACCCTACGTTTTTGCTTGTCGATAGCCAAACGACAACCTCCATGATAAGCATCTACAATAAAATACTGTCCTTTTCCCGGAGTAAAGGCTATATCCAAAACAGCCCCGGTACGGGAAGCTGACAGTTCGGTCACAGTTCCGTTATCAAATTGGACTTTATAATAATCGGGACGAGCAATCTCGTTTTTATGAGAGAAACGGGCGGCCCTATCTTTATAAGAAACTTTCAAGTCTCCTGAAACAGGCATTACCGAAAATGTTCCGTAATCATTTATCCACGGGCTGGGCTGGTGCGTCTGACGGAATCCTCTGATCTCCTCATCGGTATAAGCATATATCCAACCGCTACGGTTCTCTCCGGTTTGCGGAGTCCAAAAATTTACACCCCAAGGCACTGCCACTGCCGGATAGGTATTTCCATGTGAGAATTCAAAAGTCGACTCAGTACCCATCAACGGATTGACATAATCTACAAACTCCCGTGCTTGTAAAGAGACCGTTGTTAATAATATTAATAATCCGGCTATTCCTATTTTTCTCTTCATAAATATATATTATCGCTTTTATCTATTACCGTTTACACCCCATTTTGAAGGAGTACTCCCCATATCAAACTCTAAAATACCGCCTGCAACAATGTCTTCATGGCTAAAGAACGGCTCTGTCAAAGGATTTCCGTCCAATCTTGCAGCCTGAATATATTTATTCTCGGAAGAATTATTATTAGTCCGTATCGTAAACGTTTTCCCATCCGAAAGATTTATCGTCGTCTCATCGAATAAAGGACGGCCTATCGAATAGACCGGTTTACCCGGACAAACTTGATAAAATCCCATACTATTCAAGATATACCACGCCGACATCTGTCCGCAATCTTCATTTCCGGAAATTCCGGCAGGAGCATTAAAATATTGACTATGCAACACACTATCTACCAATGCCTGAGTTTTCCACGGCTGGTCGATATAATTATACATGTGCAGAATATGATGACTCGGTTCATTTCCATGTGCATACTGACCTATTAGACCCGATATATCGGAAGAAACTGATTCTCCCTCTAATTTAGAACTAACGGTAAACAAAGAATCCAGCTTCTCGGAGAAAGCTTCTTTTCCTCCCATCAAAGCGACCAACCCCTCTATATCATGAGGAACAAACCATGTCCACTGCCATGCCGTACCTTCGCAATAATCATCATTCCGATGATTTGAAGAACGAGGATTAAACGGTGTACGCCATTTGCCTTTGGAGTCCACACCTCTCATAAATCGTGTGCTCTTATCGAAATACTTTTCATAAGCTTTACCTAAAAGACCATACCGAACATGGTTCAACGTATCATTCATCTCATTAGCAAATTGCGAAATACACCAATCGTTATAAGCATATTCCAAAGCCTTTGCCACCGATTCGTTTTCAAAATCACACGGGATATACCCTAAAGTATTCTTATAATATTTAGATTTAGGCATCAGATGCGGCAAAACAAGAGGCGGGCAATGAATCCCGGCCGTATCATATTGTGCAGTCCTTAAACATGCCTGATAGGCTGTTTCGACATCGAAGTCGCGCTGACCTTTCATATAAGCATCCACAATTACAGGAACAGCATGGTATCCGATCATTGTTCCGGTATAATTAGAAGCTAAATCCCACATCGGAAAAATTCCGCCCTCTTCATGCTTACGAATTAACGAACGGATAAACTGGTTGTTCAACCCCGGATCTATTATCGTCATTAAAGGATGCAGTGCCCGAAAAGTATCCCATAAAGAAAATACGGTATAAACCGGACGATCGGCAGAGGTCTGGTGTATTCGTAAGTCCATACCCAAATAACGACCGTCAACATCGGTAAACAGATTCGGAGCAACAGCCGTATGATATAATGCCGTATAGAATATCCTTTTTTGATCCTCGTCTTTGGTCGAAATATCTATTCTAGAAAGGTATCTTTGCCAATCCGAAGAAGCCTCTTTCCTGACCATTTCAAAATCCCAATCCGGCAACTCCACTTCGACGTTTCTCCTAGCACCTGCCATATCGACACCCGAAATACCAACCTTAACAAGCACCTTCTCTCCTTCAGATGTCGCAAAGTGCAACAATACTTTTGATTGAGGTATTTTATTATCAGTACCCGGTATCATTACCGAATCCGTCACCAGCTCATACGTAAAAGGTTTTGAAAATTCAGCATAAAAATTGATATACTGGTCAAAAGCCCAATAAACCGTTTTTTTACGTCCTCTTATTTCTGTATCGCTGATTACCTCAATCTGCATTTCTTCATTTTTCTGACGCTGCAAACTATAATCAAAATCCAATATAAATCCGGCCTTCTCACTTTCGGGGAAAGTATATCGATGAATTGCAGCACGTTTAGTAGCCGTAAGTTCGGCTTTCACTCCATAACGGTCGAGAAATACAGAATAATATCCCGGAACTGCCGTCTCATTCTCGTGAGAGAAACCCGAAGCATAAGCCTTGCGCTGACTGTCCAACGGCTCTTGTTCATATTGTTGTTCACCCACCGTCGGCATCAAAAGAACATCTCCATAATCGCCACATCCGGTACCACTCAAATGAGTGTGGGAAAAACCATTGATCGTACTGTCGGAATAATGATAACCTGAACAGGCATCCCATTGATAAATACGAGTATCGGGACTGGGTTGGATCATCCCGTGCGGAACAATAGCTCCCGGAAACGTATGCCCGTGATCTCCGGTTCCTATAAAAGGATTGACATATTGAGTATAATCCGAAATATCCTTATTCTGAATAGAGCAAGAAGTTATTCCTAATAAAAAAACGACAACCGGTATGACCGAATAAAAATAGTGTTTCATAAATATGGTATTATCTCTATCTTTTTATTATAAGACGCATCAAAATATCTTATCCCCTACTCGGGAACTGAAATTTCCTACAAAAACATCTATATTATTAAAACGCTTAAATGTCCGAAAACACTAATTCGAATTACAATTTATATATAGACAAATTAATACGAGAAAAACAGACACCCTGATGATAAGCATTTTTCAGAAAATTTTATCCCATAAAAAAGTTCCCGGAAATTCTTCCAGGAACTAATCAAAACATTTGCTGTGGCAATATCATAAACCGCCTTTAAACAAAATAACCTCGGCCATATATGTAAATGCCCCTGCCAAATAACCGCATAATGCCAAAAGAGAAATATGCCTCAAATACCACACGAAATTAATGCGTTCCAGCCCCATCACGACGACTCCGGCAGCCGAACCGATAATCAGCATACTGCCTCCTACTCCGACACAATAAGAAAGAAACTCCCAAAAAATACCGTCTTGCACAAAATATCCCATATATGCGGGATCAGATACAGAAGAGAGAATTGTCGGATCTACGATCGGGTACATTCCGATAGAAGCAGCAACTAACGGAACATTATCTACAATAGAAGACAATGCACCCAGCAATATATTAATCACATAAACATTATGGACATTTATATCAAGCCATTGAGCCGTACTTGTCAATATTCCGGTCGCTTGCAATACGGCAACAGCCATCAAAATACCCAGAAAAAAGAGAATTGTCGGTATATCTATTCGTTTCAGGACTTTCGGGACACGACATTGATGTGCTTCGTCTATCATTTTACGATTATACATTATCTCGGTAAAAATCCACAAAACACTTAAAGAGAACAAAATTCCGATAAAAGGAGGTAATGAAGTCACGGCTTTAAACAACGGAACAAAAATCAGCCCGAGAATACCTAATATCAATATTAACCGTTTCTCTCCGAAAGAGACAAAATCGCTATGAGTTTTGACCGTTGTATCAACCGGAGCTAATGTTCCTCCTAACATGCGAGAAGCAAATATTAAAGGTACGATCAAAGAAACCATACTGGGCAGCAAAACAAACTTGACCAATGCCGATGTCGTCACATTTCCTTTGACCCATAACATAATAGTCGTAATATCACCTATCGGAGACCACGCTCCGCCACTATTCGCCGCAATAACGATCATACTGGCATAAAGCCAGCGCTCCCGCTGATCACTGACCAACTTTCTCAACAACATAACCATAACAATCGCCGTAGTCAGATTATCAAGAACGGCTGACATAAAAAATGTTATGAATCCGAGAATCCATAGTAGTTTTCGCTTCTTACGGGTCGTAATACGGTTAGTAATGATAGAAAAACCGCCGTGAACATCGATCAGTTCGACAATTGTCATAGCCCCGATCAAGAAAAATAAAATCTCGGATATGTCCCCTAAATGCTCGATAACCTTAACATTGACAATAAAATTAAGACATTGCTGCGCTAAAGGCAAAGATTGAAGAGTCGTCGAAGAAGCCAGATAATGACTTAACTCTTCGGCATCCGCCACCGGAACTATAGACTCTGCTCCGAAAGCATACAAAACCCATAACAACATTCCTAATAAAAGAGCAACAGCAGCTTTATCTATTCGCAAAGGATGTTCGAGAGCTATCGCCAAATAGCCGATAATAAAGATAGTAACAATCGCTAATAACATGGTATTTATATATATTAAGTAAAACAAATATGAACTTCAATTATTTAAGGTCTGACAAATGTAGAAAATTTTATTCCACCATCTGACAGAATAAGAAAAAAACACTACAAAAACGAGAGAAAAGCTTCCACTATCCTCTCGTTACCATTCTATTTATATCTATTTTTCCCGCATAAATATATTTATCGGTGTTCCTCTAAAATTCCATTTACTACGAATCTTATTTTCGAGAAATCTTTTATAAGGCTCTTTAACCCACTGCGGCAAATTACAGAAAAAAATAAAAGTAGGGACAACCGTATCTTTCAACTGTGTCACATATTTTATTTTTACATATTTCCCCTTATGCGCAGGAGGCGGATAATTCTCTATAACAGACAACATTTCTTCATTGAGTTTTGCTGTCGGAATCCGCATCATACGATTCTGATAAACTTCAGCCGCAGATTCCAAAACTTTAAATATTCTCTGCTTGGTAAGAGCCGAAGCATACACGATCGGGAAATCAACAAAAGGAGCAAAACGCTCACGAATAGCCGACTCGAACTCTTTTATCGCCTTATTGGATTTGTCTTCTACCAAATCCCACTTATTTACACAAACGACCAACCCCTTTTTATTTTTCTGAATAAGGGAAAAAATATTCAAATCCTGACTTTCTATCCCCCGTGTCGCATCAATCATCAAAATGCAAACATCGGCACTTTCTATAGCTCGAATAGAACGTATGACAGAATAATATTCTATATCTTCGGTCACTTTCCCTTTCTTCCGGATTCCGGCCGTATCTACCAGATAAAAATCAAACCCGAATTTATTATAACGAGTAAAAACCGAGTCTCGTGTAGTACCGGCTATATCCGTTACAATATAACGATCTTCTCCGATAAAAGCATTTATGATAGAAGACTTTCCGGCATTAGGGCGTCCCACAACGGCAAAACGCGGAATATCGTCCTCCACCGTTTCTTCCTCCTTTTTCGGGAAACGAGCAACAATATCATCAAGCAAATCACCAGTCCCAGAGCCGTTGATAGCCGACAATGTATACGGGTCTCCCAATCCGAAAGAATAAAATTCTGCAGCAGCATATTGCCATTCATTGCTGTCTACTTTATTGGCAACCAGAATTACCGGTTTTTTCGTCTTCCGTAAAATAGACGCAACATGATCATCCAAATCCGTTCCTCCGTGCATGGCATCTACGACAAACAGAATAACATCGGCTTCCTCTATTGCAATAGCTACCTGCTTATTGATCTCTTCCTCAAAAATATCATCCGAATTTACAACCCAACCGCCGGTATCTATAATAGAAAATTCTTGCCCACACCATTCAACCTTACCGTACTGTCGGTCTCGTGTCGTTCCGGCAACTTCATTTACAATTGCTTTTCTCGACTTTGTCAGACGATTGAACAGAGTCGATTTCCCCACATTAGGACGTCCGACTATAGCCACTATATTTCCCATAATTCCTCCATTTTTTTATTAGATTAACCGACTTCCCGTCGGGATGGTCCGAGATTCGTATCAATCGAGTTGATACCCGAAACTCTTCAATTTATTTTCTTTATTACGCCAGTCTTTCTCCACCTTTACGTACAATTCGAGATATACTTTCTTTTCAAAAAAAGCCTCAATATCTTTTCTTGCCAAAGTTCCGACCTTTTTCAATGCACTGCCTCCCTTTCCTATAACGATACCTTTTTGAGAATCTCTCTCGACATAAATTATCGCCATAATATGAATATGTCCTTCATCTTCCTTAAATTGCTCTACGGCAACCTCCACGGCATAAGGGATCTCTTTATCATAAATCTGCAATATTTTTTCTCGGATTATCTCCGTAACAAAAAAACGGGCAGGTTTGTCCGTCAAAGAATCTTTCTCAAAAAACGGAGGAGAAGGAGGCAAAAGTTCCTGAATCCGTTTCAGTAAATAATCAAGATTAAATTTATATTGGGCAGAAACCGGTATTATCTCAGCATTCGGCAACAAAGAGTGCCATTCTTCTACCAAACGCTCCAGATCTTTCTGATCTTTCAACAAATCGACCTTATTGATCAACAGCAAGACTGGCACAGACTGAGAAGCCACACGATCCAGAAAACCCTGATTCTTTGTCGGCATCTCCACTACATCTGTCACATACAGCAATATATCCGCATCTACCAAAGCCGATTGGGAAAAATTCAACATAGACTCCTGCAACTTGTAGTTCGGAGACAACACTCCAGGAGTGTCCGAATAAACAATTTGCATATCATCGGTATTCACAATACCCATAATACGATGGCGAGTTGTCTGGGCCTTAGAAGTAATGATAGAAATTCGCTCCCCTACCAAAGAATTCATCAATGTAGACTTCCCGACATTAGGATTTCCCACTATATTCACAAAACCGGCCTTATGCATAATTCTGATTTCTAAAGTTTCTTGAACAAATATAATAAAAACGATCAACAGAATCTCATCTATCCCTCGTTTTTCATCCCTAACAACCCTGGAATAAGAATGTTGGGTTAAATCGACTCAACATTCCTTAGAATCTGTTTAACATCTTACTTAAGGTAAAATAAAACGGTTCTCAACAGGTTTTAAGAAGCCGTCTAAACAGGCCTCTAATAAACATTGCCTTAGGAGGGAAATGCCAAACATAAAAATACGCTAAGCTGCGCACAACAGAATGAGCGTTACTCGGCGTATCTTATTAATTGTAAAAATGAATATATTATTTCGTATCGTAAGCCCATTTCAGGTAAACTGCTCCCCAAGTAAATCCGGCTCCGAATGCTGTCAATACAAGGTTATCTCCTTTTTTAAGCTTACTTTCCCATTCAGAGAGACACAAAGGTATAGAAGCTGCACTTGTATTTCCATATTTCTCAATATTCATCATCACCTTTTCTCGGGCAATCCCCATCCGGTCTGCAATAGCTTCGATAATCCGGGCATTTGCCTGATGCGGAACAAACCAGTCTATCGTATTAAGATCTAAATCGTTTTTGCGCATAATACTCTGAGAGACCTCTAACATATCCGATACCGCATGCTTATATACTGCACGTCCTTCTTGATACACATAATGTTCTTGATTATCGATCGACTCATGCGTAGCAGGATAAGCAGAACCGCCCGCTTTCATAATCAAATGCGGCAAACCGATTCCATCGGTATGCAATTCCGCATCAATAACACCTAAAGCTTCATCTGAAGGTTCGAGCATTACCGCCGCTGCAGCATCTCCGAACAAAGGACAAGTAGAGCGATCTGTATAATTCGTCATAGAAGACATCTTCTCTGCCGATAAAACAATCACCTTTTTATACAACCCGCTTTTAATATATGCCGCCCCAGCCTGTAATGCTACCAAAAAACCGGCACACGCAGCCTGTATATCATACGAAAAACAATGCTTTAAACCAGACTTTTCCGCAATAATCGATGCCGTAGAAGGGAAACGATAATCCGGATTAGAAGTGGCGCATATTACTAATTCTACGTCGTCGGGATGAACCGACGTCTTTTTCAATAATTCATTTACAGCCCGATATCCCAATTCTGAAGAACCGAGTCCCTCGCCTTTCAAGATACGACGCTCCTTAATCCCTACCCGGGTGGTAATCCACTCGTCATTGGTGTCCACCATAGAAGATAACTCTTCATTTGTAAGGATATAGTCCGGAACATAAGAGGCTACACCTGTAATTATTGCATTTTTTATATCCATAGTCAGTAAATAGGCAAATTAAAAAAATGCCCTAAACCTTCCTATTTAGGGCCAGATCTTATAAGCTCGCCGATTGCCGTCTGGCAATTTAAACAGCAGCTTCTTTTTCGATAGCTAATTTACCGCGATAGTAACCGCATTCACCGCATACTGTATGATAAATATGCCATGCACCGCAGTTAGGACATACTGCCAATGTAGGAGCTACAGCCTTATCGTGAGTTCTTCTTTTAGCTGTTCTTGTCTTCGATTGTTTTCTTTTAGGATGTGCCATTTTCTTATTACTTTTAATTATTATCTATTAATTTCTTCAACTCGTCCCATCTCGGGTCTGTTTCTTCATTTGTCATATCGTCCGCATCAGATTCGTCATCAAAAATCCCGTTATCATCTTCATCTCCATCATCAGCAGAGCGAGCAGAATGTTTTTTCAATTTCATACTCATAGTCTTATTACACTTCCCTGCCGGATGCACATGCTTCAACGGAATAGTCAATGCTATAAACTCATACAAAAACCATGCAATATTGATTTCGCCTTCGGCTTCGGGAACGATAACCACGTCATCATTCTCCTCACTATATTCACTTCCGAACTTCACATACAAATGTTCATTCGTAGCAACCTCAAAATCCATATTGTCAAGACATCGATCACAAGGAATTAAAATAATCCCGTTAATCGCAAATTTTAATTCGAATGTTCCCCCTGTCCTTTTTACCGACAGAGCTACATCCACTGATCCTCTCTGCACTTCCGGACCATCGATATTCTTAAAGAATTGATCATCCAAATGGTACTCATAATTTTGAGTTCCTTCAGGCAGACTTTTTAACGGTATCTTATATAAATTGAACTTTCCCAATGATTACAGACGTTAAAACCCTGCAAAGGTATAAAAAATAATCTTTACCCGTCAAATTTTCACCTGTTTTTATTGCATCTTTGCAAAAATCAACACAATAAACATATTTTAATCAGGGAAATTTTATATCCCGAGTACTCTCAAGAACGCTTCAGCTCTATCCTGAAAGTAGTTCCCTTTCCCGGCTCGGACTCCTTAACATATATACGTCCTTCATGATATTCTTCGATTATCCGTTTTACCAAAGTCAATCCCAATCCCCAACCCCTCTTTTTAGTCGTATATCCGGGATTGAATACCGTTTTGAATCGTTTGCGAGGAATACCTTTTCCCGTATCTCTTACATCGATATAGCATTTATCTTTATCTGCCTGTAACGAAACATCAATACCCCCTTCTCCATCCATCGCATCAATTGCATTCTTACACAAATTTTCAATAACCCACTCCAATAGAGGCAGACAGTACATTCCGCCGATAGATTCCTCCGGTAAATGTGTCGTCAACTGTACTTTATTTGAAATTCGACGACGCATATAATCCGTAGCATTTACCAGTACCTCATTTATATACATAAACTTCATCTCCGGCTTCGATCCTATTTTCGAAAATCGTTCGGCAATAACAGACAAACGCTTTACGTCTTTACCCATATCGTTTAACAAATCCTTATCTACACCGTTCAGCTCTAACAGATCAAGCCATGCCAATAAAGACGAAATAGGAGTACCTAATTGATGAGCGGTTTCCTTCGACAGTCCCACCCATACTTTATTTTGTTCAGCTTTCTTACTGCTCATTAAAGCTAAATAAGCAATTAATATAAAAAGCAGCATAACCGCCAATTGAATATAAGGGAAATAAGAAAGACGCTTAAGTAAAATAGAATCATCATAATATAAATATTGACGAGTATGCTCATCGATATAAATTTCTATTTTATTAGATCCCGATTTAAACTCTTCGAGCTTTTTTCTCAAATAAACATCCGGAGATTTTTCAGGAATCTTCAAGTTCAAGATCTGACGAATACTATCCTGTTCGTCGGCAACGATCACAGGGATAGAGGTATTGCTTTGAATAATCTTCAAAATCAAACCCATATCCATGTCGGTATCATTACTTGCCACCTCTCGTGTCGCTTCCGCCCAAATCTCCATCTTATTACGCTCCTCCACAGAAAGATCTGCAACCAACTGATTCGATATATACAAAAAAATACCCACCAGTAACATAGAAACCAAAAGGAACACTATTTTTACTTTCTGACGGGCATCATAAATATTCTGCATCGTAATTTCAATTAAATATACATTGTTAAAACGCTATAAACCGAAAAATATTGTTGCAAACCAAATATACGAAAAAAGCGTGTTCCCAGAACAGAAACACGCTTCTCTATATCGATTAACACCTCAAAAATTATTCAGCATTCAATGTGATACGTTTAAATGCCGTAACAGTCAAATCCTTATTATGAGATTTAAGATACTGCTGAATAGATTCTTTCGGCTCTTTTACAAAAGCTTGCTCGAGCAATGTCGATTCTTGGAAGAATTTATTAATACGTCCTTGAGCAATCTTATCGAGCATTTCTTCTTTCTTGCCTTCTTGACGAGCTTTATCCTTTGCGATTTCCAATTCCTTTGCAACAACATCAGCAGGAACTTCATCACGGCTCACCGAAATAGGATTCATTGCCGCAACTTGCATAGCCACATCACGAGCTACTTGATATTCAACTTCAGGAAGATTGAACCCTACGATAGTAGCCAATTTATTTCCCGGGTGAATATAAAATATTGTAGAAGGAGCTTGTACAAACTCATAGAAACCGAGTTCCATTTTTTCTCCGGTAACACCACTACGGTCAACGATCAAGTCTGCAATAGAACGCCCATCTATAGTCAAAGCTTTCAGAGCTTCAAGATCTGCAGGTTTATTCTCCAATGCAGCATCCAAAATCGATTGAGTCAAAGCAACGAAATCTTTATTTTGAGCAACGAAGTCTGTCTCACATTTCAGAGCGACGATCGCAGCGAAATCTCCTTTTGTTGCAGCCAATACACAACCTTCCGAAGCTTCACGATCTTCACGTTTAGCGGCAATAGCCTGACCTCTTTTACGGATAATTTCCATTGCTCCGTCAAAATCTCCGTTAGCTTCATTTAATGCATTTTTGCAATCCATCATACCTGCTCCTGTCATTTTACGAAGCTTGGTAATATCTGCCATTGTAACTGCCATATATTTTTCTCCTTTTAATTGATTATTAAATTTAATACACAAAGAGTAAGTCTCGATACAAAACGAAACTCACTCTCTGTTATAGACTGAATGTTAAATATTTATTATTCTTCAACGTCTTTCATGAACTTTTCGGCAACGTTAGCATTCAATGCTTCGTCATCCTCCTTTTTAGTTCTTTCTTTTTTCACAGCGCGAGTTTTTCTCTCTTTTTTAGGAGCTTCGCCTTCTGCAGCTTCAACATCTACTTTTTCAGCTTTTCTTTCTTCAAGACCTTCAGCAATAGCGCCACATACTGCACCGAGAATAACCTCGATAGATTTTGTAGCATCATCGTTTGCCGGAATAACAAAATCGACATTCGAAGGGTCAGAATTCGTATCTACCATAGCAAATACCGGAATACCCAAACGATTCGCTTCACGCACAGCAATATGCTCTTTCATTACATCGACAACAAAAAGAGCCGAAGGAAGACGGGTCAAATCAGCAATACTGCCCAACGTCTTTTCAAGTTTAGCACGCTGACGAGTCACTTGCAATTTTTCACGTTTCGACAAATTGTCGAAAGTCCCGTCTTTAGTCATTTTATCGATAGTAGTCATTTTCTTAACAGCCTTACGAATCGTAGGGAAGTTAGTCAACATACCACCAGGCCAACGTTCAATAACGTAAGGCATATTTACAGCAGCAGCTTTATCAGCGACTACTTGTTTAGCTTGTTTTTTAGTCGCTACAAAAAGCACCTTTTTACCTGATTTCGCAATCTGTTTCAGTGCAGCAGCAGCTTCATCGACTTTAGCAACTGTTTTATAAAGGTCAATGATATGGATACCATTGCGCTCCATAAAAATATAAGGAGCCATTGCCGGGTTCCATTTTCTTTTCAAGTGTCCGAAGTGAACACCGGCTTCTAATAATTGGTCAAAATTTGTAATAGACATTTTTTCTTTTTTTAGTTCGTTTACATTCTACTAATTCAATTGCAGGGTAATCTTCCATCGAGTAAACCTCTAAGACAGAGTCCCGGCAATTTGGATACTAAACGCTGAATACTTGCCGCGAGAAAATAAGCAAAAATATTAACGTTTGCTGAACTGGAATCTCTTTCTCGCTTTCGGTTGTCCCGGTTTCTTACGTTCAACAGAACGAGGATCACGAGTCATAAATCCTTCGGCTTTCAACGCCGGTTTATCTTCAGGATTAATTTTTACCAATGCACGGGCAATTGCCAAACGCAACGCTTCTGCTTGTCCCTTGAAACCTCCGCCGTCCAAATTTACTTTAATATCATATTTTTCAGCTACACCCAGTTTGTTCAACGGTTGTTTTACAACATACTGAAGAATACTTGAAGGGAAATATACGGCAAGATCTCTTTTATTGATAGTGATAACACCTGTTCCTTCGCTTACGAATACACGTGCAACTGCAGCTTTTCGTCTTCCTATTGCATTAACTACTTCCATACTGCTTATTTAAGAGAATTTATATCAATTGTTTTAGGTTGTTGTGCTGCGTGCGGATGTTCCGATCCTGCATATACATATAGGTTTCTCAACAATTGAGCTCCCAATTTATTCTTAGGCAACATACCTTTTACTACTCTATTAAATAATTTCGCTTCGCCTTTCTTAATCAATTCAGCAGGCGAAGTTTTTTTCTGACCACCAGGATAGCCTGTAAAATTCAAATACACACGATCTGTCCATTTATTTCCGGTCAAAATAACTTTATCCGCATTGATAATAATTACATTGTCACCACAATCTACGTGCGGAGTATAGCTCGGTTTATATTTGCCTCTCAATAATTTGGCAACCTTAGCCGACAAACGTCCCAACACCTGATCGGTTGCATCTACTACAACCCATTCTTTTTGTACAGTTGCTTTGTTTGCAGAAATGGTCTTATAACTTAAAGTATCCACTGCTTAAAATTTTTATTTATTAATTACTTAAAATGCACATAGCTAACCCCTCTTCGGACACTGAAGCGGAAGCTATCTACTAAAATTTTCTCAAACTTTGATAATAATCGGCTCGCAAAGGTACGGTTTTTATCTGAAAAACAAAACTTTTCACAGAAAAAAGAAAGGATATTATTCAACCCTAAAAAAATAAAGAAGTCCAAATATCAACATTCAGACTTCTTCTCTTTATAGTAAACTCTATCAATTAAAAAAAACTGCACCAGAAATAAGCATACTAAAAAACTTAAATGCAACTTATAAATAAGCTTTGAACAAATTTAATAAGATACTAAGAAAGCCCTATAGAGCATCTAAAATTACATATTAATAGATGAATATATAAAAAAGAATGCTGCAATATATACTCTTAAAAAAACATAATAACATGAACTTTCCCAAAAATCATCTTTTTCAAGAAGACAAGAATATCTACTCCTTGATCTCCGGGAGAGGATGATACAAAGGGGAGAAAGAGGGGGGGGACAAAAAAAAGGGGAGACGATCTTTTCTCGTCTCCCCTTCCTATCTAA